>CAZTKW010000105.1:0-9049 GCA_964614315.1 uncultured Pirellulales bacterium | reverse complement strand
AATAGTGCTTGTCCTTGTTCTTTGTTACCTGAAAAGGATTTGTACTTAGATCGCACTCCAAGTGCGTATGCTAACATTGGTTGAATAGGCCCGGACTCTATGTATCTTGCCACAGCAGCATCGCCTAATGCTATACTTGTTTGAAGTAATTCTTTATCATTCTTGGCTCTCATTCCACGGAAGGTATGATATATGCTAAGATCCAGGAAGAGGAACACTTTTTCAGGATCAATTTCAATTGCTTTTTCAAAATAGGAAACCGCATGGTCAACTTTATCTGTCCTTAAATATGCCTTTCCAAGTTCTTCAATCACATCGGTATTTCCTTCATATTTTTTCAGCACTTTTTGCCAATAATCAACTCTATCAACATCTTCTGGCAGTAGTATTGACCTGGCTTTAGCACCAAAAACACCATCTATTCCTTCTATCTGCCTTGCATATTGCTCAGCCTTTGATTTATCACCACCAGCTTCTTCAGGAAACTCACTATAAAGCTCAACAAGGTAGATCCTTGCTTGATGATAATCCGGTTTAAGTCTTAGTGCAGATTCAAAAGAGGCAATTGCCTTTGCCAATTTTTCTTTAGGTTGGCCTCCTGTCATTAAAGAGTAATATGCTAAAAAATAATCAACATGCCCTGCATAAAGGGTATATGTAACATTTTTTGGATTAAGTTCCACAGCCTTATCAATAGTGTCTTGGGCATCGCCAAGCATATCAACTATGTTTCTCCCTCCTTGCCCTAATGCCCTATGTACTTGTATTCTTGCAAGCTCATAATGTCCAGCTGCATCTTTAGGATTCTCGGCCAGTGCCTTTTCGAGAAATTCTTTAGCCTGGTCAACCTTCCCTGCCATCCTCAGGTTAAACGCTTTCATCGCTGCCCCCAGCTCTTTGACACCAACACCTTTTATTTCTTCCGCTCTGACCGACACACACATTGCGAGACTTGCAACCACACACACCAAACAAATTGTAATTCTTTTCTTTTCCATTTTTTTCTCCTTTCATTCTTGTATATATTAATATTTTAACTATAAGCTCAAAAAATTACCGACTAAACTTTTCAGGCAGTATTTTAATCATTTCCAACAGAAACAGCCTTCTAATCGCATCATAGCCGCGTGGATTCGGGTCTTCAAGATTATGGTAATACCAATGGTAAGGGTCGTTTTTGTGGTAATGCTTTCGCCAAAATTCCGTGCAGTGTATACCATGACCAAGAAACTCAGAATGAATATCAACAAGATGAACATTTTTATATGAATCACACAGTTCAACAATTTTTTGGTTGGTTAAGCTGAGAATCTTCATAGCATCGGGCCATCTCGGAAAGCCTACAATCTGAGGGTCTCCTACACCATCAGTGGGGTCGTAAATATTAGCGAGGAATATTTCACAGCCGGCGGGGAATGTTTCTATTACACCGTCCAAAAGTTTTTGAATTCTTCGCTTTATATTCTCTGTCCAGACTACAGCCTGTTTATAAGTGCAGCCGTACATAGCACCATCTTTGGGTGGGCTCAAGCCATAATTGTGAATCAAATCATTCCCACCTGAAGTAATTACCACAATACCTTCAACATTAACAGGCTGTATGGATAATCGTGGGAGTTGTCTATCCAAGTGGTCTTGCGTTATAGTATAATTTTCAGAATAATTGTGAGCTTCGAGGTTGGGCAAAACATGTGTTAGGTCGCAACTTGTCATATCAGGATATTGGACGTCATCATTACTTTGCAATAGCGAAAAATACCTGTGTTTCAACGGCGCTCCGTAACCAGTTGTTATGCTGTCACCAAGTCCAATGAAAACAACTTTTTTTTCAGACCATCTCTCCTGGAAAGGTTCTTTTGGAATTGAAGGGCCGGCTGGACCGGAACCCATTGGTAAAACCCGCGTGGCAAGATATAACCGCCATCCAATATAACCGAAAACCAAGATGATTGGGATAAAAAGTAATGCACCAGTTTGCCATCGAAATGAATACCATTTAAGTTTTTTTCTCATTTTTGCACCTCATCAGAAACCTTCAGGTGTATATAGTTAATATATGAACTATTATTTCAAAAAACTCTTTCAACGGTCTTTATTTACTTTTGACTTTTATTATGCTTATTAGAATCAGTTTAGCCTGCTTCGGATTTTTTCAAGTACTGTTATTAATTTTTTCTGTTCTGCCGAACCTGTCGAGGTCATAATTTTTTTGACGAGCTTCGCATACAAAGGCTCAGCTTTCGCAAGAAGTTTTCTTCCTTTGCCGGTCATTTTTACAATATTATACCTTCTGTCATTCTCAGCATCTGTTCGAACAACCAGTCCGGCCTTTTCCATCCGGTCTATCAATGAGGTGATATTCGCCCGGTTGACAAGCATCATATCACTTAGCTGGGCCTGACTTAGCCCCTCTCCAGAACCACTCTGGTAATACAGGAGCATCAAGACATTAAACTGCACATCAGTCAGGCCGAAAGTTCGGAAGAATTCGGAGGCCTGCTTTTTGATGATCGAGGCCGTATAGTAAATATTGAGTATCGCCTCGTGTTCCAGTACGGTAAAACCTTTCTTTAAGCCAAGTTCCTGTTTAAGAGCCATATAACACCTCTATATACAAGTATACTGTTTATATATAAACTATACACATACTAACTAAATTGTCAAGGACTTTTTTGAAAAAATTCAAAAAAAATTTAAAAAGTCGGTCTCAAAAACAGTCGATACCTGAGCGGTTCTGATGTAACTCCTTGTTATTCAAGAAGATATGGCAGGGGCATTTTGTCAGCACGACGTTTATCTTTCAGGGGAAAATTTACGCAGATTCGCGACGATTTTAAGGATTCGGGTCAATGCTTTTTATTTCCCCACTGAAATCTATGCTAACCGGCGAAGCTGCGGCTGTGCGAACTTGTCCGAATTACTGCTGCTCGGTAAAGGTACGTGAAATTCCAAATTTTTTTATCTTTCGATAAAGGGTCGCTTCACTCAAACCAAGATGTCCGGCGGCCTGAAGGATTGAGCCTGAAGTTAATTCAAGAGCATGAAGAATCAAACGACGTTCCATTTCCTGAATCGAGGGGATAATTTTTTGCGGCTTTTCTTCGGTTTTAGTATCAATAAGAGAAACTTCACGAGAGATTTTTTCGGTTACTTCAGGGGGCAGCATTTCGGCAGTGAGTTCGGCAGCGTTATTGGTAATAACAATCTGGTCGATGAGATGTTCAAGCTGACGAACATTGCCGGGCCAGTCGTAAGTCTCAAGCCGTTGGGCGGCTTCGGATGAAATGGAGGACATATTCCTGCCATATCTGGCGGCGGCAATGTCGAGAAAATAGCGCGTCAATAAAGCAATGTCGCCGGGCCGCTGTTTTAGTGGAACAAGGTCGATACTCACGACACTGAGACGATAATAGAAGTCCTCCCGCAGTTTGTTTTTTTGTATTTGCCGTGCCGGGTTACGATTTGTGGCTGCTATCACCCTGACGTCAACGGTCTTTGAAGATTTGGCGCCGACCCGCTGCACTTCATGGTCCTGAAGAAAGCGAAGAAGTTTGGCCTGGACGTTGTAATCCATTTCGCAGATTTCGTCCAAAAACAATGTTCCGCCATTTGCCTGCTCGCAGAAACCAATATGCCGCTGATGCGCACTGGTGAAGGCACCTTTTTCGTGGCCGAACAAAGCACTCTCAATGAGTTCATGTGGAATGGCAGGTGCATTAACGGCGACAAATGGGCCGGTTGAGCGATTGCTGCATTCATGAATTGCGAGGGCTGCGAGTTCCTTGCCGGTTCCGGTCTGGCCGAGAAGCAATACGGAGGCATCGGTAGGAGCGACAGTTTCAATAAGCCGATAAGCCGTTCGCATCGGTTCACTGCGGCCAATCATACCGTGAAAATCGGTGCGAAGTGCAGCGTGCTGGAAGGCCTTTACCTGAAGCGAAAGACAAAGGTGTTTGACGGCCTTGTCAACTTCAATCCGGAGCCGGTCAAAATCGAGCGGTTTGCAGATGAAGTCATAGGCCCCGCTTTTAAGGCTTCTTACGGCGGTCTCTATCGTAGCGTTGGCTGTAATCATTATAATCGGCACAGACGGAAAGCGATGTTTTAATCTCGGCACGAGGGCGGTACCGTCACAGTCGCTTAATTGCACGTCAAGAAGAATAATACTCGGGATTACATGTTCGAGCTGCTTCCACATTTCGGCTGAATCGGTCGCCTGGCAGTGAGTATATCCCCATTTTTGCACGTGATGCTCGATAATACTCCACAAGTGAGGGTCATCATCCACTGTTAAAATGACCGGTACGGGGTCAGTCATCTGTAAGCCTTTCGGGGTCATCCGTAGAGGAAAGTGTTAATGAATCCAGCCTGCCGGCCTGGAGTTGAACCAGTCGTGCAAGCTCATCTATTACAGCAGAAACTGCTTTCGGCTTTTGCGTGTCGGCTATGTGCTGGAGTTGGGTGGCGCTTTGGGAAATGTCGTCAAGACGGTAGGTTGCAGAGGTGCCTTTGATGCGATGAGCGTGTTTTTTGATGGCGTCGTAGTCTTTCTGTTTAAGCATTGTTTTGAGTTCGTCGAGTTGTCGCGGCAGGTCGTTCAAATACTCGGTGGTAAGATGCTCCCAGAAATGCCGACGAGCAGGCTTAGACTGAGGGGTTTGATTTGAAGATAAATCCATGTTTTTCTCATCGTCCGACATCGTCTCCGCTGTCTCCTATAGCAAATTCATCGGCAAAGGGACGGTTTGCAACATTGCAATGCTCATAATAACCGTAATTAGTCTATTCAATAAACAAAGAACTGTCAAGTTAATATATGCAGTAAACCTGGCTAGAGGCCTTTTGGTGATGACATCGGGCTTTGAGGAGATATTCAGCACATCTGAACCCGGGAAAAAGGCAAAGAGTGAGCTTGTAGTATGAGAAAATCAAAATGTCCAAATTTTCTCAATTTGCGAATCAAAGTGAGATTCGGCAGTCTGTTAGGCCCTATAAAAAGCTAAAAAAGCCAACTACTATGCAGGTACACGGTTTGCTAAGAGTTAAGTATAGTAAGCCAGCAAAATAAGAAGAGATATAAAACAGCAGGAAAGAAGTTAAGAGTTTTGGCTTGTCAGGTTGTGTGTTTTTGGAAAGCGATAAAAGAGCCTATATGTATGAAAGTAAAAAGATGTTGATATTGAAACGGAAAAACGAACTCACGAACAAACAAGGCAGGTATCGGGCCTTGATAACGATAGATGATGTTACGTATGAGAGCTCTTTCTCTTCCTGCTGGGTTTGCGGTTGTCAACATAAAGTTGTCACCAGACCCAGCATGCAAACTGGCACGGATTTGCCGTGATAACGATAAATGGCAAGTGAATAAGCAGGAGATTGACGATGAGCGCCGGGAAGACGCTAAAACGCAAGGACATACTAACAACAGGCCAGGTATCCAAAATCTGTAATGTTGCTCCTCGCACAGTGTGCCGATGGTTCGATAGTGGTAAGCTGCGGGGTTATCGTATACCCGGCAGCAAAGACCGCCGAATACTCCTTTCCGGACTGATGCGGTTTATGAAAGCACATAATATGCCTATGGAAATACCTGGTTCAAAACAGTAACGACATAACGAAACAGCTTCGGCTGTAAGGGTGATGAGCCCGGAGGAGGGACTTGGAATCTTAAGTATGTAGTCGTAACTCTTGGAGGATGAAACAATGGCCAGCATAGATCAAAACAACAAGGCGCAGAGCCTGACCCGTCTTTTGAAACGCCTCAATCATGGCGAAGACCCAAACGTCCTTCGTAAAGAGGCCAACCATCTCGTAACGCATGTTGGTCCCAAGGATATTGCCTTGGCCGAACAGAACCTTATCAACGACGGTTATTCAACACAACTGGTGCAGCAGTTATCTGCGACGCTTATGCTGATGGGAATATTCAAGGAGCAAAGCGCAAATCTCAAGAACCAGCTGGCAGCCAACCATATTCTGCGCAGAATTATGGTTGAACACGATATGATTCGGTGCTTGTTGGCTGACCTTGACGAGGTTGTAGAAGCCATCAGATATCTGGATGACCTGACCGACGTCAGTCTGGAATTTCGCAAACTTTGTTATACCATCGAGTACCTCAGAGAAACAAAAGAACACATCGAACGTGAAGAAGAAATCATTTTTCCATATCTAAAAAAACACATCTGGATGCGCCTTTGTCAGGCCATTCAGGGTGAACATATCTACCTGAGAACCGAAATCGACAACCTCTTCGAGTTGATAGTTTTGTTTAACAATATCAGTTTTGAGGAGTTTAAAGCAAGACTGATTACCATTGTCCAAAACTTTACTGCGATAATGCGGGAACACCTTTGCCAGGAAGATAACATACTTTATCCAATTGCCCTCGGAGTGATTAACGATGTTACGTTTTGGGAGAAGATGAAAGCAGTCTGCGATGAGATAGGCTACCACGGCATTAGGCTGTAAACATAGAATTTAACGGAAAGGAACAGAAATGATTATGCCCATAATTAAATTACGGCCGAAACGAATCATCATCGATGTTGATACTCAGAAACACTTTTTCTTAGACAGTGGCATAAACTGCGTTCAAAACCATCAGTGCGTTCTCGCCAATATTCGAAGGGTTATCGCGTGGGCAAGGCTAAAAAATATCCCTATGATTTCCACTGTTCAGATTTATTCCGACAGAGATTCGTATCGAAATTTCTGCATTGCGGGCAACGATGGACAAAGAAAAATTCGTTACACCGTCCGTAACAAGCACACTAGTCTGGCTGCCACAGACAGCACTGATTTGCCTGTCGGGATACTGGATGATTATGACCAGGTCATACTGCACAAACGCTGTTTCGACCCATTCGAGGAGCCACGAGCGGACAGGATGCTCAGTGAATTGCAGGCTGATGAGTTTATCGTGTTCGGCGCGGCGATGGAAGAGGCGGTAAAAGCCACGACACTGGGCCTTTTAGCAAGAAGAAAAAACGTGACGCTGCTGGTTGATGCTACCGGCTCATTCGACAATACCGCAGCCAGGACCGCCCTACGGTATATATGGGCAAAGGGGGCTAAACTTATCTATACCAAGGCACTTTTGGGCTCTTCCTGCCTTAGACTGGTCGGAATGTCCGGTTATAATCGGGTAAGAGAGCGAATTACGGGCTAATCCTATTTCGGCTGTCAGGATAGGAGAAACTGCGATTTCAGCCCATATTTTCTCATTATATATTTGACATTCAGGGTTGGGGGAGTGTATAATAAAGTGTCCAAACTGAGTGATTATATTTCTTCTGACAAATATTAAAATAAATTAGCGCTGTCGTTAGCTCGTGTTTTTTTGTATTACAGGCTGTGATGTGTAATTCTTTTTCGCACAATGGCTTATGATAAATAGGAGGTGTGCCAGGTCATTTTAGCACAGTAAATATTCCCAGTATGTGTATGACAAGTCAGATACACGAGGAATGATATGGAAGACATACAGCAGAAGGCCCAACAGGCAAAGCAGCGTGCCGTAGAGAAATTAAACTCAATAAAAACTCAGCAGCTACGGGCACACGAGCAACAATTAAAGGCCGCCAATCAACAACTACGGGCTCGGGAACAACAATTAAAAGCTGCTAATCAGCAACTCCGGGCACACGAACAACAATTGAAAGCCGCCAATCAGCAACTTCAGGCACATGAACAACAGTTACAAGCCGCTAATGAACAACTCAAGGCGCGTGAACAGCAATTAATCAGCGCTAACCAGCAGCTTCGCGCACATGAACAACAGTTAAAAGCTGCCAATCAACTTCTGCGAGCACGCGAACAGCAATTACAAGCTGCTAACCAGCAGCTATTGGCACATGAGCAACAGTTGAAAGCCGCCAACCAGCAACTACGCGCAAATGAGCAGCAGCTCAAAGCAGCCAACCAGCAGCTTGAAGCAAGCAATCAGCAGTTAAGAGCCACAGAGAAACAACTAAGAGAGGAAAAGGAAAGAAGCCGGAAATACTTTGACGTTGCCGGAACAATTATGATTGTTATCGACCCCGAGCAGAAAGTCGCCCTTGTCAACAAAAGAGGTTGTGAGATTTTGGGGTACAGAGACGATGAGATTTTGGGCCGGAACTGGTTTGATAATTTCCTGCCGGGAAGAGTTCGGGAAAAAACAAGGATAACATTCGAGCAGTTGATAAGCGGCGAAGCCGGCTTGTTGGAATACAATGAGAACATGGTTTTAACCAAGAGCGGCCAGGAGAGAATTATCGACTGGCACAATGTGGCTGTGACGGATTCTCAGGGCAATATCGTAGAAGTTCTTGCTTCAGGGATGGACATCACCGAGCGCAAACGGGTTGAAGACGCCCTGGCTCATTCGGAGGCCATCTATCGCAGAGCAATAGAGAACGCCCAGGGAGTGCCTTATCAATTGTCTTTTTCCGAAGGCAAATATGTTTTCATGGGTTCTGGGGTGGAGGAGTTGGTTGGTATTGCAGCCGAAGAACTGACACTGGAGAGTTTGAAGAAAATTTCGAAGGAAACTATTATTAACGACCTTTGCGGCTACGAAAACTTAGAAGCTTACTGCAGGGCTTTTGAAACCGGACAGATAGACCACTTTCAAGCGGACGTTTGTGTTCACACCCCACAGGGTCAGATAAAGTGGTTCCATGACTGTTCGCTGGCCATCCGTGATGAGAAAACCGGCCAAGCGACCGGTTGTATTGGCATTTTACAGGATATCACGGAGCGCAAGAGGGCGGAAAAACTGTTGCAGAAGGCCAAAGAAGAGGCCGAATCGGCTAATAAAGCCAAGAGTCAGTTTCTTGCCAATATGAGCCATGAAATCCGAACACCAATGAATGCAATAATCGGTATGTCGAAAACACTTCGGGAATACAGCGCCGATAACCTCAGCGATAAACAACTTGAGGGCTTGGAGATTATATATCGAAGCGGACAGAGATTGCTGTTGCTGATTAATGACATCCTCGACCTTTCGAAGATCGAGGCGGGCAAGATGACGGTTGAGGGAATCGCCTGCTCGCCGTGATCC
>CAZTKW010000104.1:5450-9056 GCA_964614315.1 uncultured Pirellulales bacterium | reverse complement strand
TTGTCGAGCGCTCTTGCCAGTTGGCTGCGAATTGTGCCGTCGCTGGAACCCAGCATTTCAGCAATTTCGGTTAATTTCAAATTTTCAAAGAAACGCAATGTGATGATGGTTTGATACCTCGGCTTCAAAGTAAGCATCGCCTGTTTCAAGAGAGCCATTTTCTCAGTTGACTTGTCGGCTGCGGCTTTGCAGTCGGCGTTTTGGCAGCCAGCCTGCCCGGCGGCGGCTTTTAAGAGCCTGCTGCGTCGAGCGGTTTGTCTTAGATGCTTATTGACGGCATTGGTTGCGATTTTGTACAGCCAGTTTCGAAAATTCCGCTCGGAGCCCCTGAAGCGGTCAAAATTTTTGACAACCTTAAGAAATACCGTGGATGTAATGTCTTCTGCTGTGTGCCTTTCGAAAAGGCGGTGCACACAGTAACGAAATACGGCATCGTAATGTCGTCGGTACAGGCGGGCGAAGGCTGCAGGGTCGCCGCGTGCTTCGGCTATCAGCCGGCCGTCAACCGAGTTGTCAATTTTATCAGCGCTGATTGTTTTCTCCGGAACTTTTAAGTCAGTATCAACTATCATCACTATTATAAATGCGCGAGGAGTAAAAACGTGGCAAAAAAATGGTAAAATAACCGCGGAATGGTCGGAATTATGATAAATCTATCAGGCGGGTTTGGGGGAGTTTGGTTTCTATAGTAGCGCGGGCGAGATTAATCCAGCTTTTGCAGGCATCGAGGATGATGCCATCGCTGGTGGCGACAATTAAATCGGTTTTTTTGAGTTCAGCGTCGGGACTTATCGTCAGTTTAACCTGCCAGATCCAGTTGTTTTCAGCTGCGAGTTGTTCGATGAGAGTTTTTAATCGGCCGCTATTTGAGACGGGACTATCGAGCAGCCATAAGCAATCTTCTATGTGAGTCTCTTTTAAGAACCGCCCTATAAGCTGTACGGCGGGAATTGTCTCTGTAACTTTGCGGTATGTTCCGTGTATGCTGGCCAGGTCCTTGAAACAGCCGTCCCTGCCTTTGAAGATACAGGCTGCGCTGATAGCGGCTTCGATGGTTATCAGGACATTATATCCGTCGATGGCAACAGGCCTGGCGGCAAGGTCGGCGATTTTGACCTGACTGGCTGTTCTGACATCGAGCTGTTGGTCGGAGCAGGCTGAGCGCATAACGGCCATTCTTTGACGCTCAGTAAGCGAGAACCTGTCGCCGACCAACTTTAGAGCACTTTTTTCGGCATAGCCTTTTGTCAACAAAAGGGAGAAGTCAGCGACGGCTTTGCGTAAATCGGGGATTTTATCATCGGCAAATAATTTTGCATCGGCTGGATGCGGGCCTCTATGTGTTCGCTTATCAGGCATTTTAATTGACTATTTCGTATTTACAATTTACTATTTACTCAGTTTTTCGGTTTGTTTTTGAAGAGTTAATTGTCAATAATCAAGTGTCAATTGTCAATATTAAATGGCCAGTCATAATTTAGCACATATCAAGATAGGTGAACTGGAAGTTGTGGGCTATTCGGTCGCGGGCGAAGAGACCGTTGTGGGAATGCCGCAGTTAGATGTTTGCTTTGACATCGGGAAGGCCCCCGACCAGATTATTTCCATCAACAATATTCTTCTGACACACGGCCATATGGACCATGCGGCGGGTATTGCATACTACCTGTCACACAGGAATTTTTGCGGTCAATCGGCAGGGACAATTCTTGCTCCGGAAAATTTACTGGGCCCGATGCGGCAAATAATCGACGGCTGGGGTATGCTGGACGGGAACAAAGTACCGGCGAACCTTGTCGGGGTAAAAGCAGGGGACGAATATCAAATAAAGCCTAATTTATTTGCGAGGGTTTTTCCAACAAAGCACAGCAAAGGGTCGGTTGGTTACAGTGTAATCGAAAAGCGGAAAAAAATTAAGCCCGAGTATGCCAAGCTAAAGGGGCCACAAATCGTAGAGCTGAAAAAACAGGGGGTGGAAATCGGCTATCCGCTGGAGATTCCGATTGTTACGTACCTTGGCGATACGCAGTACGTTGATTTTTCGCAGTTGGAGTACATTGCCAAAAGCAAGATTCTGATTGCCGAATGTACGTTCTATGAAGTTGAACATGCTCCAAGGGCGAAGGCGGGTAAGCATATGCATGTCGACGAATTTGCAGGGCTGCTGGAAAAGCTGGAAAACGAACATATTATTATTACACATACAACTCAGCGGACAGCAATGTGGGAGATAGGCAAGATATTGAAAGGAGCCCTGTCGGCGGAGAAGTACGAAAAAGTGATTTTGCTTATGGACAAAAGGCTCAGATAAGCAGAACTTCGAAGAAAATGTTACTTCTCATAGTAAGGGCGGGCGGCCTTATATAAATTCAGGCGCTTTTGAATGTCGGCGGCAAGTTTTTCCTGTTTGGCGGAGCGAGCGAACTGGAGGGCTTTTTGAGCGAAATTAACGGCCTGGTCGAATTTTCCGGCGGCGGCGTAAGCCACCGATAAAGTATCCAAGAAACGGGGGATTTGGTAGCCGGTAAACTGACAGACATTTGTGGCGAGGCGTATCGCTTTTTCAGAGTCGCGGGAAGCAAGGCTTTTTTGGGTAGCTATGAGCCATGCCAGATTATTCATAATCTCAAGATTGCCAGGGTCAAGTCGCAGAGCCTGTTCAAAATATTTTACGGCTTCGTCACTTTTGCCCTGCTCAAGGAGGGCAAGAGCCAGGCGACTGCAGAGGTCGGAACTGTTCGGTGCGATTCGAATTAGCAATCGGTACTGTTCGACAGCTTTGGGGAACCTACCCTGAAGGAAGAAGGCATTTGCCAGACCTTTGCGCGCTTCGGCAAGGCCGGGGTTCAGACGCAGGGCCTGTGTAAAACTTTTAACAGCCTCATCGATTTTCTGCTGCTTAGTTAGCGCTACACCCATATTGTAATATACGTCGGGGCGGTTCGGATTGATTTTCAGGGCTTTATTCCAAGCGACAACGGCCGGGTCTATTTTGCCTACGCGATAATAAGCAGCAGCCAGATTGTTTAGGGTGTCAAAATGGTGCGGGCGAAGCCTCAGCGTTTGTTCATAATGGTGGATTGCGTCCTCAAACTTTCCTTGTTTAAAAAGTTCTTTGCCCAGCATGTGATGTATTACAAAATTATCATTACCGGTTGCCGCCAATGCATGAGTGAACAAGGTATAGCTATTTTGCCAATGAGCAACCTGCTTCCATGTGCATATCATCATAGCTGAAATCAATACAGCAGCAGCAACGGCCAAGGAAATTATCCTATAGCGCCATCGAGAAAGAAGTTCCGGCAATCCCCAGGCAAGGATAATAAACAAGCCGGTAGCTGGTATATAAGTGTAGCGGTCGGCTATGGCCTGCCCGCCGACCTGAACCAGACCAATCATAGGGACAAGAGTTCCGAGGTACCAAAGCCAGCCGACCAGAAGGTATTTATGACTTCGGGCAAAACGAAGGACGCAGACGGATATAACCAGCAGAATCAATACTGCGAGAGCAACCGACCATACAGACATCTGGCCTAAAGCGGAATGGGGATAGAACACCGCCAAGCGTGTGGGCCAAACAATCTTCTCGATATATTTTACATACGA
>CAZTKW010000104.1:0-5440 GCA_964614315.1 uncultured Pirellulales bacterium | reverse complement strand
CAAAAGTGTTTGCAATTCGTGACATTACAGGAAGGTCTCCGAATTCTGCAACCATCTTACCGGTCTGCTGGACAAAAAAAGTAACAATACATGAGATTAGTGAAAGGGCAAAGAAAGGGATTTTTTCTAAAACCAAGTGATAAAAAACTCGCCATTTGAAAAAAGAGCCGGGGATTTCGCTGCTCGGCTGTTCAGAACTTTTAAGAGTTTGAGCATTTGCAAAACGACCGAGAGGCCAATAGTCCAGCAACAGCAGGACAAACGGCAAGGTTACAACGGTCGGCTTTGACATAAGGCCCATTGCAAAAGTCAGTATTGTTAATAAATACCAAGTTATGCCCGGCAGCCTGACATAGCGCAGATATGCGGCGATAGTCAGTATCCAAAAGAGCATGCTCAAAACATCTTTTCTCTCCGATATCCAGGCAACGGATTCGACGTGCATGGGGTGCAGGGCAAATGCGGCTGCAACAAAAGCACTTTGCCAGAGGGCACCGGTGATTTGCTTTAGTACGATAAAAAGCAAGAGTGTATTTGCTATATGCAGAAGCAGATTAGTCAAATGGTGGCGGCCCGGATTAACGCCGAATAATTCACAGTCGAGCATATGGCTAAGCCATGTCAACGGAAACCAGTTTGCGGCATAGCCAGTGGTAAAGGCCCATATAATGCCCTGGTGGGTTAGTCCCGCTTTAACGTTTTGATTTAATGTAATATATTCATAATCATCATAATCGACGAAGTCAAAGCTGTGCACCTGCCAATAGACGACAATGGTGGACAGCGCCAGAACCAAACAAATGGCAAAAGTCAGATGTTTTTTCGGCGTTTTATTCATCCGCTCAAGGTATAGCTGAGATTTGATAAGAAACATTTCGGGTAATTTCACTTCTCGAAATAGGGTTGGCCGGCTTTATATAAGTCGAGACGCTTTTGAATGTCCATTTCAAGCTGTTGCTGTTCCGCTGCCCGTGCCAAATCCAATGCCTTTTCAGCAGTAGTTACAGCATCGGAAAACCTTCCGGCTGCGGCATAGGCCGCAGATAAAGTATCCAAAGAACCGGGTATCTGATAGTTGCTAATCTCGCACGCTCTTTCGGCAAGGCTAACGGCCTTTTGAGGGTCGCGGAACCGGGGATTTGGGTTCGTGGCTACTATCCAGGCCAGATTATTCATAAGCTCTATACTTTGAGGCTGAAGGTCCAATGCTTTTTGCCAATGATAAATGACCCTTTCAAAATCGCTACGCTGGAGAAAAAGCATTCCGAGTTCCTTATGTACATCAGGCTGGTCGGGGTCAAGCTCGACTGAATACTCATAGTGAATGGCGGCGTCGTCTAATCTGCCGAGCTTGAGAAAGACAGCAGCGAGCTTGTTATGGGTTTGGGGCCAATCGGGCTTGAGCCGCAAAGCCTCCTCAAACTGTTCTGCGGCCTGTTCGAGTTTTCCCTGTGCAACATAGACAATACCTAAATTCTGGCGGGCATTATGAAAGTCCGGTTTTAGCCGGAGCGCTTCATTGAAATGTACGACAGCTTCATCATATTCAGCCTGTTCGAAGAGTATTATACCGAGATTGTTGTGGGCGTCATAAAGATGCGGATTTATTCTCAAGGCGTGCCTAAATTGTATAACGGCTTCTTCAAGACGGCCCTGGTCGATGAGTATCACGCCAAGATTATGGTGCATTACGAAATTGTTTTCCGTAACGTCCAATGTATGTTCGTACAAAGTAATATCGTCTCGCCAGTAGGCAACCTGAAACCAAGTACAGACGGTCCAAGCCGAGAGAATTACTACTGCCAACGTTGTAAGTAGCAGTTTGCCATAGCGCCACCGGTTGAAGAGTTCGGCCGCCGCCCAGGCAACAATGATAAACAAGCCGATTGAGGGCAGATAAGTGTAGCGGTCGGCTATAGCCGCCACGCCCACCTTAACCACTCCTATAACCGGAACGAGTGTCCCCAAATACCACAACCAGCCCATCAAAAACCACGGCCTACAGCGTCTGTAGTAAACCGCCATTACAGTAATGGCAACCAGTACAATCAGACCGACAGCCAAGGAACCTTTATCCACCACAACCGGCAGGGGATATAAAACAGCCAGTTTAGCCGGCCACACCATTTTTATTAGATACTGGCAATAGGAAATAACTGCGATTGCCATGCGCTGAGCCAAGTGCATCGATTGTACCGCCCCGGCACTACTCTGCACCCGAAGAGTTATTATGGATAAAATGATTACCAGAAAAATAAAAGGGAACTTCTCAGCTACTAAACAATACGCCGTTTTTCTTACATCCGTTGTGCTTCTGTTATCGTCGGCTGATGCTGTATAACTATCCAGTGCACCGGGCTTAAAACGTCGCAACGGCCAGTAGTCCAAAAGAAGCAATACAAACGGCAAAGTTACCACCATCGGCTTGGTCATAAGAGCAAGTGCAAAGGTCAAGAGGGTTAATAGATATCGACTTAGCTTAGGAGCTTTGACATAGTGCAAATATGCGGCCATAGTCAGAAGCCAAAACAGTGTACTTAAAACATCTTTACGCGAAGCGGCCCAGACAACGGGTTCGACATGAAGTGGATGAAGAGCAAAAGCTGCAGCAACAAAAGCACTCGGCCAGAGTGTCCCTGTCATTGCCTTTAATACTGCAAAGAGCAGTAAAGTATTTATGATATGAAAAAATAAATTTGTCATGTGGTGCCAGGCAGGTTTTAGTCCGAACAACTGGCAGTCCAACATATGTGAGAGAGAAGTCAAAGGATGCCAGTTGCCGCCATGACCTTCTTCTGTAAAAGTGAAAGCCCACTTGATATTTTCCTGTGTAAGGCCAGTTGCAACGTGGGGATTTTCGGTGATATAAGTGTCGTCATCATAATCGACAAAGTCATTATGCCTGACCCTTTCAAAAGCAACAAAAGTGAGTAGAGTCAAAACAATACAAATCAAGAGAACATAATCTTTTTCAAGTATTTGCTTCATTAGCAGGCAAATAACCTTTATCTAATTTTCTTTTTCGACGGGCTTTTTATATTGCCGGGCGGGAATCGGTCAGACACAGCTCTACAAGTTCATCAATAACCGCAGTTCCGGCACACATTACTTTATCTGCGCCGCCCCAATAGAGTTTCAAAGTTCCATCTTCCTCCGGTACAGCACCACAGGTAAAGACTACATTATGTACATATCCGACAATTTCCCACGGGTCTTCCGGCTGGAGAATCCAGCGGTCTCCGACTCCTATAACTTTTTCGGGTTCGTCGAGTTTGTGGAGGGCAACACCGAGGCGATAGACACAACCGTCCATTGTAGGAAAAACCCCGTGATAAATATTCAACCACCCTTTGTCGGTACGAATTGGCGGTGCACCGGGTCCGATTTTCATTTGGTCCCAATGGTACTGAACCGGGTTCATAACGAGTTTTGAATCGCCCCAGTGTCGAAGGTCCGGTGAAAAACTTATCCAAATCGACCATGGGCTAATTTCTGAATGTGGTCTATCCAGCCTGACGTATCTGCCATTGATTTTTTCGGGAAAAATAACGGTATTTCGGTAATCAGCCTGTGTAATCAAAGCAAGCCTCTCGACCGATTCGAAATTGGTCGTTTTAGCCAATCCAATGCGGACGCCATGTTTTGAATATGCACTGTATGTTATATAGTAAGCACCTTCGAGGCAGGTAATGCGCGGGTCTTCGACGCCAAATTCTTCATATTCCGAAAAAACCGTCTCTTTAGCGGGAACCATAAAAGGTTTTGGGGCTGCCTTAAAATTGAAACCATCCTCACTTTCAGCCAGACCGATTATTGAACGGCCGGTATCGAGGTGCGAACGAAACAGCATTACGTATCGGCCGTCGAATTTTGTAACACCGGCGTTATGAACCGTCTGTACGGCGTAAGGAATATCATCCTTTGTTAGTATGGGGTTATCTTTATAACGCGTTACAAAATTTTTCACCATTTTTTACCTAAGTGTAACAACTTATTTTTTTTGAGCTTCCTGCCTAAAGATCTGGTCATAAACTTTTTCGTAACCTGCGACCATAGAGTCGATAGTAAAGTTTTCCTCTACTCTCTGACGGCACTTCTTACGTTCGATACTATCAATTTTTCCGACAACCTCTGCAGCCTGGTCAACATTATTGACCAGATAGCCGGTTACTGTATCTTCGATTACCTCTCTGCAGGAGCCTAAATCCATGGCAATTACCGGCACACCGGCAGCCATTGATTCGGCCATCACCAGTCCGAATCGCTCCGGGATGGTATTTAGATGAATGACAGCGTAAGCTTCTTTGAGCAGAGCGTCCCTCTGAACAGGATTAACCGGTCCAATAAACTGAATTGATGTATCGTTTATGTGGGGCCTGACGAGAGTGTCGAAATAATCCTGGTCCTGAATTATACCGGCTATTATAAGGTCCATTCCGCATTTTTTTGCGACTTCAACAGCTAAATGTGTTCCCTTGTCCGGGTGTATTCGTCCATAATGAACAAGTTTGTCACCCGGCGTTTGCCTGAAAGTGAGATTGGAAAGGTCGATACCATTGTAAACAGTTGCAAGATAAGGCAAACCCGGGTCCCTGTCGGAATCGCTGATGGAAACGTAGTGACTGTCTTTGTGGTCGTGATAAATCCGGAGTATATCGGGGTCGGAAAAGCCGTGGATGGTAGTCAGCACCGGGGTTTTTATAAATGGCAGATAAGTCAAGGGCAGGTAATCGAAGTTATTATGAATAAGGTCAAATTCGTCAGCCAGTTGCATAACCTTTGAAATGTGCAAACAGGTCGAAACCAGCGGGATTGTTTTTTTGTCCTCTTCGTATCCTTTTTCAACCCATCCTTTGAGTTTGGCTTTTGTTATGGATTCTTTCGTGGCAAAAAGTGTAACATTTTTCCAGCCGCGAGCGACCAAGCCTTCTGTGATGTTACTTGCGACAGTCTCCCAGGCACCATAAGCCCGCGGCGGTGTCCGCCACGCAACCGGCGCCAAAACGGCTATTCTTTTGCTCTTAATATCCATCTGCATATCTCAAATTTCACTTTATGCTTCAGTCTTTGTGATTTTTCTAACTTCTTCTTTTATCCTCTGTATATGCCCTCTGCCTAAGGCTTTTACTTCACAACCGAGTTCGAAATATCGGCGAATTTTATTGTCGTCTAATATGCCGAAGCAGTCAATCACCGCCAGAGGTGCTCCGGCCCATTCGACTATTTTGTCGGGCTCAAGTTCTAAATAAGGTGCATGCGGCACAGCTAATATGACAGCCTGTACACCTTTTAGAGCGTCCTTCAGATAATTTTGAACACGGATATTCATCAAATCATCCTGATTGCGGAAAAAACGTGCCCAGGAATGCCCCGGCGCCGGGTATGTGTCCTGTTTTTCCAACTCAAACCAGTGTTCAAGGTATGGGTCATGCACTCGCAT
>CAZTKW010000103.1:8065-9096 GCA_964614315.1 uncultured Pirellulales bacterium | reverse complement strand
TTCTACTTTATTTTTTTCTACTCTTCCAGTTTAACTACAGCAGAGTAACTGTTAATAATTCTGCAGGTAACGTAAAGTATGGCGTGTGACTTTCTGTACATATTCATCCGGGCCTTTTGATGCCGCCTCGATGTAGTGTTTTACGGGCCGGGCCTTCTCGCCAATTCTGTCTAATGCAATTGCTGCGTTTAGTTGAACAGACCTTGATTCGTTTTGGAGTAACTCCACAAGTACTTCCAAAGACTGCTTTTGTTCGTTCCAATCGCACATTGTCTCGGCCGCAGCAATACGGACAATCGGTGAAGGGTCCTGGAGGAGTTGGGTAATTGCTTGTGTTGCCTGTTTGCGCTGACGGTCTGTATCACAATTATTTTTCAGGCCGACAACCGCCCAGTAACGAACTGAGCCGTACTTGTCGTTCAATGCCTCAAAATATTTTGGTACCGCCTCTTTGCCCAGGCTATCCAAAGACTTGATTGAACGCAGGCGTTTAAGCAAGTCAGTCTTTTTCAGTTGGTCCTCCCAGTGAGGTATATTTTCTTCTCTCTGGTCTTGCTGTTTGGATTTCGATTGTTTATCACCCAGTTTAAATGTAGCCTCATTGCTATCTTTAAAACCGATTCGACAAGCTTTAGCAATAAGCATCTGGTCAGGTTTGAGAATCATAGGTTTTGTGTATAGTTTCCAACTGGGTTCTGATTCTGAATTCATCTTATAAGCGATTGATGCACCGGCTGTAGCACAGCTTATTCTAACAAAGGTGTCTTTTCCACCAATCACACTAAATGTCGGTTCTGCTGTATTTTGATACCTTGCACCCAGCCTTTTCATTTGGTCAAATTCAGGCTCCGGAATCAGTCCTACGTCACAGGTTTCCTTCATCCATTTCTGGTGAACCCTGCGCATCCTCTTGAGTACATTGCTATACTTCGAGTCATCCGCCAGGTTATTGACCTCGTGGGGGTCGGTGAGTGTATCGTAAAGTTCTTCTATGGGCTTGGTTTCGAGGAAATACTGTTTCTGCGGGCCGA
>CAZTKW010000103.1:0-8055 GCA_964614315.1 uncultured Pirellulales bacterium | reverse complement strand
TTGAGGCGTCGCATTTCCTGCATTGTCGGCATCATGTTCATATATTCGATGTCCTGACCATAAGTCAACTGCGGCATATAGTTGCGAATGTATTTGAAACGTTTGTCCCTCACCGCTCGAATTATGTCATAAGCTTCATCCATCCGGTCTCGCGCGGCATAAATGTACCGGCGCGGCTTGGCTTTGCGTCTGCCGAGAAAGGCCCGGCCCTGTATATGAGCAGGTATTTCCACATCAGCCAATGAAAGCACTGTCGGAGCAAAATCAATAAATGCAATAAGGTCATCGTTTACCCTGCCGGGCCGAACCGCTCCGGGATTATTCGGCATTGCGAGCCTTCGCAGTTTCTTCGGGACGCGTATGATTAACGGGATAAGAAGTCCCGAATCGTAAATCCATCTTTTTGCTCTCGGCAATCCTCGTCCGTGGTCACCCCAGAACCACACAATCGTATCATCGGCCAGGCCGTCTTCTTCAAGCTGTTTGAGTATGTCGGCAAACTGCTTATCCATAAGTGTAATGATATCGTAATATTGAGCCCAGTCTTCGCGGACTAACGGCGTATCGGGATAGTAAGGCGGCAGGGTAGCTTTAGAAGGGTCGTGTTTCTCGTGCGGTTTCAGGGTCGCTAACCGCTTCAGAAATCCTTCACTTCTGTTACGTATCTGGCTTTCATGGGTAGTGGTAATATTAAAGACGGCGAAAAACGGCTGGTCTTTACCACGTCCTCGCCAGTGCGCCTTTCGGCTGTTTTGGTCCCATGCGGTCAGCGGCGGGTCAAACTGGTAATCGGTTTTCACATTGTTCGTACAATAATAGCCTGCGGCCCTGAGGTATTCGCTGAAGCACTTAACATAGGCCGGCGGCACACCCTTGCAGCGCATCGGGCAGGTACCTATGGTGGTTGGGTACATACCGGTAATGATGCCGGACCTCGTCGGGGCGCATACCCCTGAATGTGAATAGACATTGGTGTAGCGCACAGCCTGCCTGGCAAAAGCGTCAATATTAGGCGTTACGGCATAATCGTCACCATAGCAACCGAGGTCGGGGCTTATATCCTCGGTACTAATCCAAAGTATATTAGGTCGTTTTGCAGTTGATGTGTTTTTGCTTTTGACAAAGCCACTTTTACATCCGCCTAAGGATGTCACCGCCGCAGCTCCACTGCCGGCCAGGATTAGAAATTCTCTTCGATTCAAGCTTTCCATTTTCTTTCCTCGGTTAAGTTGTCCCATTGTATTCCGACTTTTTTGATGGCGTAGCCGACCTCGCGCAGGTAATCACCATAACAGGTCATCCAATGGAATCCCTGCATATCTTCCAGCAGTCTCCGCCAGTCTCCCTCAATTTCAAGGTCTATTTGTGAACGACAGATATCGTAGAACGGATGCTCGATAATTTTACCTCTGAATCCCATCCATTTAGTAGAGCTGAAATTAGGTATGAGGTTTGTGATGGTTTGCCCGGTTCTCATGTTAACTTTAGGAGCAGCGCCATAATCCGACTCAAAATGCGTATGGATTTCGACCGGTTCACAATCCCTACCGTTCATTCTCCTGGGGGCAGTGCAATGCGCGCACGTAGTGACACCATCGTGAGGGTGAGTCGGGTCATTTAAAAAAGCCGGCTTGCCGGAGATATAACGCAGCAAAATTCCCGAAGGAATGACCACGAAATCCGATTCGCAAAAAGCCATCAGTCCTTCATCATTAATTAAACTCAACGGCATACAGGCCGTGGTCTGGGCCATAGGAATAATTGTTCCCATACAACTATTGATTGTAATTGCAGGCGCGTCTGCTTTGGCCATAAGTTCCCTGAAGAGCTCGGTAAGCAGGAAAGCGTTGACAAGGAATTTCTTATCGGTATGCAGTGACACCCCTTTTTGAGCGAGGTAGTCATCGGTTTGCCGGCTGGCTCGTTCGAGAGCTTTTTGTTCGGACATTTTCTTTTTGAGCATCGGCCCGAGTTCTTCATAAGTGACGGGCTTTATGTCGAATTTCCAGATTTCCTTTGCTTTGGCAGGGCCAAGCTTATGGCCGTCGCCCCATCCACCGGCACCGCCAACAGCGACAATTCTCGTACCGAGAGTGTTTTTCAGACCGTAACACGCCCTCAGCCGCCACAGAACCTCTTCGTAATCGTCAACCACAATATCCCACAGACCCATTCCGGGCTCTTTGAACTCATCACCGGTTTTTCGCAGGAAACGGGGATGTGCAACTTCATACCACAGATAGACCGGCCCTGAGTCGTGTCTTAGAAACATCACACCTGATTTACCCGAAGCAGCAAGATTTTCCAGCCACTTCTGTGACCCACTCGCCGCGTAAACTAAAATCACATCACAATCACTGTTTCTTGCAGCGTTGGCCTGTTCGTCACTACTGACTCTCGCCAACGGCAGCACTTCAACAGGAAAGTCCGCCTCCGACCGGAGCTTGTTCAACTCCTTCTCGATATTGTTGGCTTCTTTATTTACATCGCTCTGGGTATGCAAACCGCCCCAAGGGCGCCAGGAAACAGCCTCCTTTCTTTGATAAAGGCTATAGACAAGAACGGGTTTGACTTTTAGTGTAGCGCCTATTCGCAAACCCATTCCGGGAATCGGCTTTCTCACAACCGCCCCGGAACTTGACGACGACATTGCCCACGTTCCTATTCCCGCTGCACCTGCCGCCCCCATACCCATAATTTTCAGAAAATCGCGTCTGTCCAGGTCATCACTCATCGTCAATCTCCTTTCTTCTGCAATTATATAAAACTACAGCAACACGGTTCTTTCAGTTTACTCGACCTTTGTTAGTTATCGTTTCCTTTTTCAGACGGGCCAGTTTGGCGAATGTGTCCTTGCGGCTTTGAGATAAGTTTCGATTTTGGCAATAACTTCAGGGTGCTGAGCAGCTACGTTCTGCTTCTCTGCTACGTCTTCAGCAAGGTCATAAAGTTCCAGCGGCTCACCCGGCCCTAGGCGTACCGCTTTCCATTCGCCCATCCTCACAGCCTGTTTGAAACCTCCTTCGTGAAATTCCCAGTAAAGGAATTTATGTTTTTTTTGTTCTTCGCATCGGCCCAATAGCGTAGGAACCATAGAGATGCCGTCGATATTTTCCGGCGCTTTGACAGCGCCTAACTCCGCGCAGGTCGGTAATATGTCCCAGAATGCAGAAACGTGCTCGCTGACTGAACCGGCTTTTATCTTTCCCGGCCATCGGGCTATCATAGGAACCCGGATACCACCCTCGTACAGGTCTCTTTTGATGCCTTGCAGGGTTCCGGAACTATTAAAGAATTCCGGCAAGGCGCCGCCTTCCCTGTGCGGGCCGTTGTCGCTGCTGAACATTACAAGGGTATTTTCATCAAGGCCGAGTTTCTTAAGCTTTCCCAGGAGTCCGCCAATGTCCCTGTCCATTCGCGTTATCATCGCAGCGTGACCTTTTTGCGCTTTAGGCCAGTCTTTATCTTTGTAAATGCCATAATCGGGCACTTCCATGCCGTCCCGGTCAAGAATCCGCGCCTCATTATTGGCATGGGGAATAGTATAGGCCAGATATAAAAAGAAAGGCCGATGCCTGTTTTTATCGATGAAGGCAAGAGCTTCTCGCGTAAATATGTCGTGTGAGTAATCGACGCGCTTAGTCGAAGCGCCGCCATGCGATTGGCCATAGTCTGACTTCGGCCGAACGACCTCGTTGCCAAGTGCTACTTTTTTATTATTGCGCCACAGGAAGGCGGGATAATAGTTGTGTGCGTGAGTTTGGTTTAGATAACCGAAAAAATAATCAAAGCCCTTTTTATTTGGAATCCCCGTGGTACCTTCCTCTCCGAGTCCCCATTTGCCAACAAGCGCAGTAGTATACCCGGCCTGCTTAAGTATTTCTGCGATTGTGACATCCGACGTCTTAAGGGGGACGCGCCCTTCGATTTTACCGCTGTTTCCACGGACAGTTGCGTTGCCTGTGTGCAGGCCGGTCATCAAGGAACACCGAGAAGGAGCGCAAACCGTGCTGCCTGCATAATGCTGAATGAAACGCATACCTTCGGCTGCCATCCGGTCAATGTTGTCGGTCTTGATGGTCTTCTGGCCATAACAGCCCAAATCGCCATAGCCCAAATCATCGGCGAGGATATAAATGATATTCGGTCGTTTTACCGTGCCGTTTGCTCGTCCGGCTAACTCTTGTTTACAACCACCAAAAGACGCCACCGCTGCTGCAACACCGCCGGCAGTTAGAATAAGGAATTCTCGCCGATTCGGATTTTTCATTTTTATTCCTTGCTGTTGTTTTCCAGCAAATCGGGCCGCCATTTTCTTGTTCGCTCAAGGGCCTGTTGACGCCGCCATTCGGCTATCTTCCCATGGTCACCGCTTAATAGAATATCAGGAACCTTCATGTCACGAAAAACTTCCGGCCTTGTGTATTGCGGATACTCCAACAAACCGGCGCTGAAGGATTCATCTTTGGCTGAGTCGTCATCACCGAGCGCGCCGGCTAATAGTCTGACCACCGCATCAATGATTATCATAGCCGCCAGTTCGCCGCCACTTAAAACAAAATCACCCACCGAGATTTGCTCAGCACCCAGACCAACGCGAATCCGCTCATCGAATCCTTCATATCTGCCGGAAATCAGAATCAGCCGATTTCCCCTGCTTAACTCGACTGCTTTTGCCTGGTCGAACTTTCGACCCTGCGGCGTCAGGAGGATAACACGACCTTTTTCCGGTGACAGCTTTTCTACATACTCGAAGCAATCGAATACCGGCTCGGGCATCATAACCATACCAGGCCCGCCGCCATAGGGCTTGTCATCAACTTTCTTATAATTGTCGGCTGTAAAGTCTCTTATATTGGTAAGAGCGATTTCAACTATGTCCGCCTGTTGAGCCCTCTTTAATATCGAGTGGCTCAGGGGTGATTCGAACATCTCAGGAAAAAGCGTTAGACAATCAATTCTCATCACTTTTGTCTGTCTTTTCATTCGAATCGGATTCTTCTTTTTTCGCTTCCGCCTCGTCAGCAACTTCAGCCCTGGATTTATCCTCAGTCTCAGCTTTTACTTCTGCTTCTGCTTCTACTTCTGCTTCTGCTTTTTCCTTTATTTTGGCCCCGACTTTTGTCTCAGGTTCAACCTCTGGTTCCGGCTGGACTTCTACTTCAGCTTTTTCTTTGACTTCTTTAGCTTCTGCCTTGAGTTTTGCATCAGCCTCAGCTTTGGTTTTTGCATCAGCCTCAGCTTTGGTTTTTGCATCAGCCTCAGCTTTTGCTGCTTCTTCATCTGCTTTAAGAGATTTTTCAGCGGCTATTTTTTCAGCTTTTGTAAAGAATTTCCCTTTAGCCCGGGCTAAGGCTTTAGCACGCGCTCTGCGGGCATCCTGAACTTCAGCATATTTATGTTTTATACCAAGTCTGAGCAGAATTTCTGAAACCGTATCAGACGGTATCGCACCGTTATCGAGCCAGTATTTTACTCGTTCGACGTTCAGCACAATCTGCTTTGCCTGGTCTTTTTCAATTGGGTCGTAATGGCCCAGTTTTTCGAGGATTCTCCCGTCGCGCGGTGTGCGCGAATCTATTGCATTGATTCTAAAGAACGGCCTATGCCGCCTGCCTATCCTCGTCATTCTCAACTTAACCGCCATAATTGTCTCCTTGATACTTGTTTATAATCAATTCCCGTGACCTGCCCTGTGCAAATCACGAAACTCGTTTACAATGTAAAGCAAAACCATTTATGAAAATCGCCATGTTCGCCGGGTCTATCCGGGCGTCTGCAGCGATTTTCTGTATCTGCTCGTCGCTCAGGCTTTCAGCCGTTGCCTTTTCCTCCGGTGTCATTATCGCCACCGCTTTTGTCAATTCCTCTAATTCATCGGCCGTAGGCGCCGCAAGCATTGCCAGTTCACTGCTGCCTTTAATATCTGCGAACTGGTTTCTTATCATATTACCATATTCACTGCCGGCAAACCCAGCTAATTTTTCCAGGTATTGTTCTATCGAGATTTTTACCTCTTTACCCGTTTTATTTTCCCCCCCCTTCTTATGACTCTCTTTCGTTTTGAACGCTGTTTTATTTTTCTCCCTGCCGACATAGCATTGCCTAATGCTTCCATATTAAGACCGCCCGAAAGCAGGTTTTTAAGCCCGCCAAGTCTTCCGCCACTAAAGGCTTTCAGCATGTCCCTGCTCCGCTTAAAAGTCTTTACCAGGCCGGAAACCTCATTGGGCTGCACCCCGGAACCGGAGGCAACACGTCTTCGCCTCGACGAATCTATAATATCCGGGTCCTGCCTTTCCTGCAGCGTCATCGAATGTACGATACCTTCGATTCGATTGATTGATTTGTCATCGAAATCCATATCACCGAGCTGGCTGCCCATCCCCGGCATCATTTTGAGCATATCCTTCATGCCGCCCATTTTTTTCAGGGCCTGCATCTGTTTGAGAAAATCATCAAAGCCGAAACTGCCCTTTGCCATTTTCTTTTGGAGTTTTTCCGCTTCATCTGCGTCGAACTGCTCCCGGGCCTTTTCGACCAGCGTTACGACATCACCCATACCCAAAATTCTTCCAGCCATCCGGTCGGGGTGGAATTCTTCAAGCTTGTCCAGCTTTTCCCCGACACCGATAAACTTGATGGGCTTTCCGGTCACGGCCTTTACGCTCAATGCAGCTCCGCCGCGGGCATCACCATCGAGTTTGGTAAGGATTACACCGTCAAGTTCCAGACGCTCGTTGAATTCTTTAGCCGAATTGACCGCATCCTGGCCGGTCATCGCATCACAGACTAAAAAAATCTGATGCGGCTTAACCGCCTTGGCCACATCGGATATCTCCGACATCATACCTTCATCGATATGCAGCCTTCCGGCTGTATCAAGTATCACAACATCGTGGCCCTGCTTACGGGCGTGCTTTACGCCGTTTTGAGCGACCTTTACCGCATTTTTGCTTTGTTCGCTATAGACATCGATATTTAACTGCTCTCCAAGGACAATTAACTGTTCTATAGCAGCCGGTCTTTGCAGGTCGTCAGCCACGAGCAGTGGTCTTTTGTCCTTTGCGACCAGGTATTTACCGAGTTTGGCAACGGTGGTGGTTTTGCCGCCGCCCTGAAGTCCTGCTAACATAATTATTGTGGGCCCGGGTGAGACAAGATAAATATTGGTGTCAACCGGCCCCATCAGCCTGGTCAACTCATCGTTGACAATTTTTATCAGCACCTGACCCGGATGAAGGCTTTTTATCACCTCGGCGCCGATGGCCGCCTGTGTAACATCCTTGCAGAAGCTTTTCACCACGCTGTAGTTGACATCCGCTTCCAGAAGGGCCTTGCGGACGTCTCTCATAGCATCCGAAATATTGGCTTCGGTGACTCTGCCTCGGCCGGACAGAGACTTGAAAACTGAACTAAATTTTTCTGTTAATGTCTCAAACACCGCTTTTTCCCGTATTTGGCGATATTACTAACACACTTGGTGCATAGAACTACTGCAGCGAACCGAGGATTGTAAAGCCGCAAGGACGATTTTGCAAGGACAAAATCCATTAGCAGCAGTATGAAAGGCTTTTTATGATTGTATAGAGGTTTTTCAGCCGGTTATGTACATACCGGCGATATTAAACAACCAGCCCAAAAAACACGAACCTTTAGACGCTCCACTCCTGTGAGCCTTTGACGAATTTATTTTGTATCATTATGCCCACTAATGTCGGTACTACCAGGGCAGCAGGCAAAAACCATTTTGCTGTAAATACCAAATCTTCCACTTGAGTTGTTGTTTGCGGATATTGATATAAAATCGCCAGAACTCCCGCCACTACTAATCCGCTGCCGCCAAGGCTGGTAAATAGCATTACTGCAACTTTAAAAATGATAAAAGATATCATACCGCCGGCAACAATCCCGATAATCGCACCGGCTAGAATATATTGTTCGTTTAATTCGCAGGCGTACCATATCCCTGACGCAAGTACAGCGCCTGCGATTGCACCCAATATGCTGACCGCCCATCGCATTAAAGGCACAGCCAGAACACCAAGTGCTACA
>CAZTKW010000102.1:4020-9099 GCA_964614315.1 uncultured Pirellulales bacterium | reverse complement strand
CACTTTTCCAGAAGCACAGTGCTGAAAGGGTAGTCCACAGGGTTAAAATCGTATCCGGTGTGACAAAATTCGCTGCAATGAATGGAATGACCATGGTGGCATAAATAAGCGAGGATAATGAGGCCAGCCATCTATCCCTGAATATCGAGTAAGCCAGTGAGCCAACAGCCAAACTCGTCAGAACAAAACACAGACCGTGAAAGAAGCGAACAGCAAGCTCACTATGGCCAAAAAGTTTAAGACCGGCGATTATGCCCCAGTAAATCATTGGAGGCTTATCCAGAAATATCTCATCTTCACCGAGATAAGGAATGAAAAGATTGTCTTTGGCCAACATTGTTACGGCGGTTCCCGCATAATAACCCTCGTCCGGCTGCCAGATACCTCTGTATCCCTGAAAGCCAAAGGCAAGCAGTAAAAGGACTCCCAATAGAAGGAGGAAAATGGATATACCTGTTTTTTTCTTAATCGTTTGGTTTGGCATAATAGAGCCCAGAAACTGCTCAACTTTATAAAGACGAATCTTCTCGTCCAGCTTTTTAATACTGAAATAATAGGCAGGAGTTCCTCAAAAAACAAATTATTTATGAAAATGCCCATATCTACCCTGGTTTTAAGATGCGGCCAAGTCTGCCAAAGGAGTTCGAGGGCCTGCCTTTAAGTAAACATTACATAACAAGGAAAAGCTGCGAGGAATAGTTGCAGATTACGAAAGTTTTTGGTAACAATACAGGAGCAGAATTGAAAGTCGTAACGTTGAGACTTTTTTTGTGAGTTAGTTTTATGGCAACTATATTGTGCGATATAGGGGGCGTTCTGATAGACGTAGATTACCGGCCGGCACTGGAGGGGCTAAGCAAAGAATGCGGTTTGAGCGAAGAAGCTATATACGAACGAATGTTCGGGTCGGGGCTGAAAGAGAGACACGACGAGGGGAAAATTAGCTCTTATGAATTTTACAGTGCGATTGTGCCGGAGGAGAGAATATCTTTCGGGCGGTTTGAGGATTTATGGAGCGGAATTTTCAGCGAGAAAAAGGATGTAATCGATTTTATCGGGTCGCTTGGGAAAAGGTGTCGGCTGTTTACGGCGAGCAATATTGACTCGATTCATTTTGATTTCTGCTATAAAAATTACAAATGGCTGTCGGTTTTCGACGGGCTGGGACTATCGTACAGAATCGGTTATACGAAGCCTTCGCGCGGGTTTTTTGAAAAGCTTTGCGAAGAGTTCGGTATCGAGGCGGGGGGAGCGGTACTGATAGACGATACGGAAGAGAATATAAAAGGGGCGGAGGATTTCGGCATTAAGGGGCATTTGTTCAGGGGACTGGCGGGTCTGAAAGGTTTTTTGAACGACTCTTAAAACAAACAATTGGGCCAGTTGCGGGCACGATGTTACCGGCTATGACCGAAAGAGGTATATGGACTTTGCCGACAGTGATTTTGGGCTGGATAAGAAACAGCCTTAACACTGCGGACAGCTGCCGGTAATAACAATCATTAGCAAAAGCGGGCGTATTGTTTATAAAGCTATAGGTGCACACAGATCCTGTTCACTATTTGCGGTTCGGCCGCAGTTCTGGCATCTGAATTGTGCGTTCTGTACGATATCCCTGTACTCCTGAGGATTACTCAGATGAAAACCCTCGTACATTAAGTGGCAGAGGTGTTTTTCATGTATTTCGCTTTCGCAGTCAACGTTTTGTTCGATTTTTTGTTCAGTCATTTTTTTTCTTTAATAGAAAAGTTTGTTACTAAATTAATATCTTACCCTAAGGCGAGGTTATTACCCTGCCGGCGGCGATATTTTTAAGACCTTGCAGTCTTCGTACCCGGCAAACATTCAGGCTATTTCTTCGGTTCGCATGTACATTCATCAGCGGGCTTTTTGCAGCCCGAGCAGACTTTGTTCTCGATAGGTCTGCCACACTTTTTACACGGCGAACACCCACATTTCTGACACATTTTTTTCCTTTCTTTTGCTGTACGGAAAGCAAAGGAGATTTTCTTTCTAATTCGGTCCAGTTACTTTGTAGCAACTTAATTCTGACTTCTGTCAGTCAGGGATATCTTTAAGCGTGTGAAGGGGTAAGGTAGTTCATTCCCCACCTTTTCCAGATTGCTTTTATTGCAATGATATCATAAAGAGCAGACAGTCCGACAAGAGCATAAACAATTCTGCTTAAGATGCTCATATCTCCGAATATCGCTGCAACTAAATCAAAATTAAACACTCCGACTAATCCCCAGTTCAGGCCTCCGATAGCCAACAGAGTCCACACTACAACATCTAAAGTTTTCATCCCTTTCATAGTTTTGTCTCCTATAAATTTTTTCAAATATTTAATTACTTTGGGAGAACAACGGCGTCGATTACGTGAATGACGCCATTCGAACATTTGATGTCAGTCTTGATAACATTTGCACTATCCACTTTTACCGAGTTACCATAAGTTGTGATACTTAAAGATTGACCGTTTACGGTTTTGGCTTGACTGAGTTTAACAACATCTGCAGCCATTACATTACCAGCAACAACATGATATGTCAGAATAGAAGCAAGTTTTTCTTTATTCTGGGGTTTCAAAAGGTTTTCGACGGTACCCTGTGGAAGTTTCGCAAAGGCATCGTCTGTGGGAGCAAAAACAGTAAATGGGCCCTTACTTTTGAGAGTTTCGACAAGTCCCGCTGCTTTCACTGCTGTAACGAGAGTGTTGAAATTACCTGCTGCTACAGCTGTATCGACTATATCCTTTTTGTCCATTTGTACGTTTCCCTTATCGTTGCAACCAAGCGGAGCAAATGACATGCTTATCAAGATAAGGATCAAGAGGCCGACTTTTGTAATGTTTGTTGTTTTCATTTCTTTTTCCTTTCACATAAACAGTAAACAATAATCTTAAATGGCTTTACTGAATCAAGTTGCTCAACGGTATTACATTTTTCAGTTCTGCGACAATTTTTGCTGACGAGGGTATTGTTTAACTTTTTGCCCCGGATCGTTTTACTAAGGTATTGGCTGTCCCGAACGCAGCGAAGGTCAGAACTGTTATTCTGAAAGCTTGTACCTCGGCGCATACACGCCAGCCGGAGTCATTTCCCATCTGACGAGCTTAGGATTAGAACCGCTTGAGTATTGGCCACAGCCAGTAAGTACAATGGCCAGAAGCGACAAAATAATCAGGGCTGTTAGTGTTGCAGTTTTCATCGTTTTTTTCCCTTTCTTAATTTTCATAGTTTTTCTCCTTCTCTTAAATTAGATAACCGGCAACAGCAAAAGGCGTTCATCGATGAGGACATGCCGGCTCAGAAATACGCTCGAGCACTTCGTAAGCCAGATGCTCATCGTGACTTTTGACAGCGAAATCCGACAGTGATACAAAGCCAACGGGGTCGTTATTACTGTTTACAACCAGCAGCCTGTGAATGGACCTATCTTCCATCATCCTTGCCGCATCATGAATTTCGTCATCTTCGAGGCAACAGCAAACATCGGAACTCATGATTTCCTTTACATTCGTGGCAGAGGGGTTTTTCCCCTGGGCGATTGCACGTATTGTAATATCGCGGTCGGTAACCATACCGATTAAGCTATCATCTTCCCATACCGGCAAGGCACCGACCTCAAGTGCGCGCATCTTTCGAGCAGCTTCGACTAAATTTGCCTGTGAATCGATGGTTTCGACATTACATGTCATAATTTCTCTTACCTGCATGTTACACCTCCCTTCTATATGATTATTTGCAGCTTCCCTGCGTCTTTTTGCGGAGTTTTCCCAAACTTCGATAATTTCATTAGAGCAACTGCCAGTTCGTTTTTAAGCTTCAGGTCAGAAGCAAATTGATAACTGCCCTAATAAATCAAGAACCCATTTTTTTGAACATTTAACTATGTGTTTAAGGCGATTGCAGTACGAGACTTGAGACCTTGAAAGGATTTTACTATATCATAAGAATTGCCTCCCAAAATGCACAAAATGCCGCTACTCACTGTAAACATATATGAAACCCACCAGTCTAATTCCTCATTTAAACTACAGGTCTTTGTAAAAAATGTCAACAAAAAAATAAATTTACTTTTTATAACTACTTCTTATAACAGCCTGCCAAATGTGGGCTGTTCTGTTTTATTCTGAGGACTTTGCTGTTTGCACAGGTGCATAAATAAATCTGAATTTGGCGAAAAGCGGTTAAATCCAGCCCTGCATACCCTTTGATACTCATTTTTTGTGAAACATTCTATTCTTACAGGGTTTTACTAAATTTACTAAATAGCCCAAATTGCCAATAATTTTCTTGACAGGTGAGCAGTCAGCAGTTAAATTGGGGTGGAAAGGCAGTTTGGGATGTTTTTATATTATAAGAATTTGGTTAAAGGGGAGGTTTAGATAAGATGAAGGACTTATTTTCGACCGGGATGGTGGCAGAAATCTGCAATATAAGTCAGCAGACCATCATTCGGTGTTTCGATTCCGGGCAGTTGGAGGGCTTTCGGATTCCCGGGTCACGTTTCCGCAGAATACCACGTCAGAGCCTGCTTAAGTTTATGAGGGAAAACAAGATTCCGCTGAATAACCTTGAGTCGGGCAAAAAGAAAGTTCTTATTGTCGATGACGATGAGGAAATCGTCGAACTTATAGGCGATGTTCTCGTTCGGGACGGGCGATTCGAAACCAAAAGCGCATTGAGCGGTTATGATGCGGGGATACAGACGCAGGTATTTCGTCCTGACCTGATACTTCTTGATTATATGCTGCCCGATGTCAACGGTAATGTAGTATGCCAGACGATACGGAAAAACCCGGACTTCGAATATATCAAGATTATCATTATCAGCGGTGTCATAAAACAAGATGAAATCGACCATATGTTAAAAAGCGGCGCGGAAGATTTCATAAAAAAACCGTTCGACATCGTAGAACTTACCGACAAAATCACGGCCGTTTTACAAATGAAATAGTAAGCGGGTGATATTGATATTAATAACAATCTCCAGGCCGTGAGTAGCAAGGACATAATCCAATGGGTGAAGAATCCGTCGATGCAACAGCTTCATACCAGACAGAACTTTTTATCG
>CAZTKW010000102.1:0-4010 GCA_964614315.1 uncultured Pirellulales bacterium | reverse complement strand
GGTCAGGTTGACCGGCTTTGGCCGCTGCCGTGCGCCGCTGCGAGATTTCTCAGCGAGCTTAATCAACTAAAACTTACGCCCCCTTCATTAGCGGAACTTGTCGAATCGGATACGGCACTTGCTTTCAATACATTTTCAATATTACATCAAGAGGGTTTGAAGTTGAGCGAGGGAGGATTTTCGATTCGGGGGGCACTTGACGAATTGTCACTTCGCCTGGTTCGCGATAGTTTTCTTTCAGTCAAGTTATACCCGGCGTTTGAGGCAGGCAGCAGAGCGGATTTTAGAAAGCAACTTACAATCCACAGTATCGGCGTTGCGTGCTGCTGTAAGGGAATTGCCGAAACAATCTATCCGGAGATTAATTCAGGTCTTGCTTACGTTGCCGGGCTTTTGCATGATATCGGGAAATTCGCCTTAGACCAGGAGATGCCAAAGGGTTTTGCTCGTATTGTGGAAGAGGCGCGAGTGCAAAAGGTCGGTATGCAGAGGATTGAACAAAAACACCTCGGGACGGACCATACAATATTAGGCAAACGGCTGGCGCAGAAATTGCGGTTTCCGGATGAAATCACCTTGGCTATCTGGCTTCATCACACGGGTACGGGGGCTATTTCGCAGAGTATGCCGGAAGCCAAAATCGCTGAAATCGTTCGTTTGGCCGACTGTATGGTGCGACAGAGCGAAATCGGGGAGTCGGGCAGTTATGATTCGGCGGGATTTGAGCGGCCGGCGGTAATAAGTGAGGGGCAATTGGAGCAGATTCGGCGCAGATTAGGCGATGAGGCCGGTAGAAGGGCCAAATTGGTCGGGCTGGATTTGGCGGAACCGCAGGCGGCTTATATAGAGAGCATTCAAACAACGGCTGCGCAATTAGCCAGGGACAATACAAAACTGTCATCTGAAAATTACCGGATACAGGTTTCATCGAGCTATTTTGATTTTATAACAGAGTTTCTTTTGAATATAGATTCGACGACACCGGCAATCGAGGCGGCGGAGAGTTTTGCGGTGGGCTGGCAGAAGTTCTATCAAACAGGCAAGGTGTGTTTGTATTTAGCAGCACCATCGAGGCCGGAAGTTGTGGAAGCGGTTGTTGTAGAGAGTCCAACTGAAAGCAAAACTGTTTTGTTGAAGGTGCCGGGTGATTCGTCGGCGATACCACGGGCGATTTCGAGCAGTTTCCGGCTTATTGACGCGGCCGGTCAAATTGACTGGCTTTTCGAGCAGTTGGAGGCGGATTTTGAATTAAGCCAAACCAAAGTGCTTGGCCTGGTTTCGGGGGGCAAGGCGGTTGGAGTGCTTGTTTTCGAACTTCGCTATCCGGTAGATATAAACAAACTTCAAGAACAATTCGAGGCGCCGGCGTCAATCGGGGGTATTGTTTTAGATATGGCGCGTTCGTGGCAAAGGCAACAAAGTTTCGCCGAGCGAATTGCGGGTCTTGTGGTGGAAGAGGCAGGGGCTGAACGAGTGGTGGAAGTGGAAACAGGGGATATTTTTGGCGCCTTAGCGGAGATGGCGGCCGGGGCAGCACACGAATTAAACAATCCCCTGTCGCTGATATCGGGTCGGGCACAACTGCTGGCTGATGCAGAGACAGATTCGGATAAAAAGGACATCTTAGAACAGATTCGACAAAGCGCCGAGGAGCTATCTGGTATTATCGATTGCCTGATGGAGTTTGCGGAACCGGCAGAACCACGGCCGGCTAAAACCGATATCAGGCAGATACTTGACGAGGCCGTTCAGTTTACCGCCCAAAAGACAGGTTCCGAGCAGCTTAACATTGAGACAGAGATTGGAGAGGGCCTCAGCGATGTTTTCGTGGATTCGGGGCAAATAGTGTCGGCGATTTCGAACATCTTTTACAATTGTATCGAGGCCTATGAGGACAGCAAGGGGCCGATAAAGGTCGTGGCCGCTGGTGACAAATCCGGGAAGGGTTTGAAAGTTCAGATTATCGACAAAGGCTGCGGAATGGATGCAGAGACAGTGGCAAAGGCAGTGCAGCCATTTTTCTCGGCGAAGGCTGCCGGGCGGAAACGCGGAATGGGACTTGCCAACGCTCAACGCATTATCCAAATAAATAAGGGGCGGCTTGAAATAACAAGCGAAGCCGGGGAGGGAACCTGTGTTACGGTTTATTTGCCGTGTAAGGAGCAGAGTGCAGAGGATAGATAATGGAAAAGTGAATAGTTTCGAGGAGGTGTAAAGATGAGAAAGAGAAATATAGTTTTATGGATTTTGCCAACGGTTTTAGTGTTTTTCGGTATGGTTAATATTACAGGAGGTGAAAAGCAAGACCAGGAGGCTCAATACGAAGAGATTGGGCAATATATTAACCAATTGTATCAGGAGATAGAAGATTTCTATGCAGTGACATTTACCGAGATGGAACTTCGGGCGGATGCAAAAATCAGGGCTCTTGAAGTCGCCCATAAAGGGGCTTTTGCTTCACTTTCGGCACAGGCTGAGGTGGCTAGGAGCGTACTATTGATTAACAATTATGAATTTGATGAATTTCGTCTTTTTGCAGATAGAGACCATAATTTTCGAGATACTGTCAAGCATTCTCCGGAGCGTTTTGCATTGATGCAAAGCCGGATAGCCGAGGAAGAGAGCCGCATACTTAATCAGTATGAGAGCCAGAAGATACAGCTTGAGAGGAACAAGAGATATGCTCAAAACACCGGGCTGGATGAACTTAAGAAGCGGTTGAAAGAGAACGTGGCAGTAGGGAAAGCCACATTAGCCCGCGGGATTGTAACCGGTATAGTACACAGCGAGGACAAGCCATCTGCTATAATCGACGGGCGAGTAGTATATGAGCGAGACACTATACTTCGTGTCAGGGTTGTGAAGATACACAGAAACAGGGTTGACTTCGTCAAGGGCGGGCAGGAATGGTCGCAAGAGGTACGCGAGACACCTGCGTCATACTGGCGATAGTGAATGAGCGGCCGTGTGCTGCTGTTGGAAACAGGTACTTTCTATTTTAAGTCAGTGATTTTACGTCAACGACCGATTAGAGAAATACACGACATATATAATTTACAATAAGTCCGAAAATGCGGTAAGGGGGACTTTTCCATCTTCTGAACTTTTCCAGAGGCAACTGTCACAAAACTGATAACCGGCTATTTATAGGGCTACGGCCTTCGGTGTTTTTAATGGCTGCCTTGGCTTAAAGCCGGTCTTTTATTAAGCCGAATTAACGAACAGAAAAAGGCTGTAAATGTAATTTGAAATTCAGAGGTTAAGTGGACCATAAACAAAGATATAAAAGACTGCGTGTTCTTTTCCGCAAGCTCAACAAAGAGCGCAAGAGGCAGGCGGAGAAAATCGACATACTCTGTAATGACCTGATATCGGCCCAGAGGGATTTTATCAAGAGACTGAACGTCATCAGTTTCACGGCGAATTTCTACGAGTCGATTATAGGGGCCGCGGACCTTAGCAGTCTTTTTTATACCGCCTCCAAACTTATCCGAGAACAAACAGGCGATGTTAATATCGCCTTTTTTTTGCGTAAAGAGGACGATTTCGAACTGCGTTTGTTCGAGAGCGACAGTCCCATAGCCCTGGAAAAAGAAAGTCTTGAAAATTGTTTTACCAATGAGCTTGTGGAGAACATCTGCAAGTCTAATAAAGTATGCCCTCTCGATAGCCTCCTTACTATGGGTCTTCAGGGCAACCCTACGATATTGAATAAAATCTCAGCAGCCACAATACCTTTAGGGCGGGGCGGCACATCTGCGGGCTTTATATTGATTTACCGCTCATCAGAAAAGGAACTAACGGCCGAGGAACTCAGCAGCATTTGGGCAGTAACAAGCGGGCTGTCCAAGGCGATAGAATCCTGCCAGGTATTTCTGCAATCAGCAGATTAACCTCCATTTGCCGCCGCTTAGAGGGCAAAAACAGCAGAGCCGGCGTTTAAACTGATTTATTCTGTTGAATACTCCGATAAAAATCACTATAATTAGTGGTTTGCTTTGAATTGAAAG
>CAZTKW010000101.1:0-9127 GCA_964614315.1 uncultured Pirellulales bacterium | reverse complement strand
TTTAGAAATCATATCAAACATTGAGACGAAAAATCCATGGGTAATCTCAGAATGTATAGAAATATTATCAGCTATGCCAAATGATAAAGCTGCGGAAGGCATAAAAATTATAAAAAAACTATTACCTCGTATTGAGCAGAGCAGTCATTGGAATTGGATTTGGGGAGGAGGAAAAGCAGCGAAGTTAATGGTTAAGCTGGCCAAGACTCATATTGGCGAGGCGTTTGAGTTAGCTTGGGTCTTGGTAGATGCGTGGGAAGCAACTGATGAATATAAATTAAAAGATATGGTTGGCAAATTTGAAGAACATGACTATGAGGAACTTATTTTCAAATACTACCATAAGCTTTTCGAAGTTGATGCTTTTAGGGCAACGGGTATTTTGACTAAGATTCTCGAAAGATATGTTAAAGAAGCAAGTGAGAGGGATAAATATGACGTGAGCACACTTTTCTATATCAGGATTGAGAACCTTGAAGAAATTGATTTCAGAATGGCTGGGATTTTAGGAATTCTCGTAAAGGGTATTTGTGAAGGGAGCAAAGCAGTAATAGAAAAGCAGACGGAAAAGGCAAAAGAATTGCTTGATTACCTTGAGAAGCTTGACAAAGCAATATTTTATAGGATTGAGATGTACGTTTTGAGGTTCATACCCAAAGGGATGGACAGTGAGAGAATAAACAGGACTATTGCTAGCAACAAATTTCTCGAAGAGCCGGGGTACGAATATGAATATAAATATCTTCTGAGGGATAAATTTGATGAACTGGAAGAAAAGACTGTGAGTAGCTTTATAGAATGGGTAAAGAACATAAAGAAAAGCGAGGATGATAGAAAAGAAATTGAGAAGTGGTGCAAAGAGAATAAAGAAAAGGTGCCGGATTTTGAGAAGATGGAAAATTGGCAACGGGCAGAGGAATTGTATCTGGTACGAGACAGGTTTGAAGCACTATACCAAGAGTATGTGAAAAAAGCCGGGGTGGATGATGAGAGCAAGTTGGCACCGCGAAGGTTGAGAGGTGAAGTAAGGCACATCAGTCCGATGGAGGGGACGCCGCTTTCGGCAGAAGAGATGGCGAAGAAGAAGGTTACTGAGGTTCTGGATTACGTTTTAGAGCCGAAGAACTATGAGGGTAAAATCAAAACGGGCCAGTGGCGAGAGCCCTTGGATGCGCTTCAGGCGACGTTCAAAGAAGATGTGAAGAAGCGGCCTATAGAGTACCTGAAAGAGGGAAGGGGGAAGTTAGAGAATTTGCCAGCAAAGTTTTTGAGTTCGTTATTCTACGGGTTTTCGGAGTCTGTCCGAGATGGTAGTTTCGGTAAAGAGGAATGGGGAAATTTGTTAGAAGTCGCACATTCAGTTGTAGAATCGAAGCAGAACGAGGAGACATACAGGAGTTGCTTTTCTGCGATACTAAGCGCGCTACGAGATGGATTCAGCGAGCGTGAGAACAAGATGGAATTTGATGAGGGGAGAGTGAGAAGGTTTTGGAAGATAATCGAGCCGCTCGTTCAATTCCCGATTGGGGATAGAAGTGGACTTGGTGAGGAAAAGGATCCGATACAGTTGTCATGTAATATGGTAGCAGGAAAGGCAATGGAGTTGACTGTTTTGCTTGGCGTTGTTTGCAAGCGTGAGTTTGCAGAATTATATGAGGAATATCTAAAAAAAGAGATGCGGCAGTGCTATGAATTTGCGCTTAGTGAGATCAGGCAACCGGGAGTGAACTGTATGTTCGGTTTGTATTTTGCGCGCTTATACTGGCTTGATAATGAGTGGGTGGAGGAAAAGGTAGAAAGTATTTTCTGCAATGAGCTGTGGGATGAAACATGGGGGACATACGTTTCGTGGGGGAAGCCATCGCAGGATGGATTCAAGATGCTTGTCGAAAAAGGAAAATACGAACAAGCGGTTGAAAAGCTTGGGACAGAAAATAAGTTCAAATTTGGGAAAAATCCGGAAGACGGTCTTGTTGAGCATTTGCTCATTGGATACTTCAACGGATGGATCGGGCTGAAAGATTCAGTATTAATGAAATTTTTTGAGGCAGCAACAGCAAAACTTAGAGGTAAGGCAGCAAGGTTTTTGAAGACAGGATTCAAGGCTGTAAAAGAAGACAGAGAACCTTATGAAGGTATTGCAGAGAGAATGCGAAAGTATTGGAAAAACCGCCTTGAAGAACTCAAAATGAATCCACAAGAGAATGTAGAAGAAACAGTTGAATTGACAGGGTGGGTAGAGGATTCGCTACTACCGGCAAAAGAAACTCTGGAGTTGTTAGAGCAAAGTCTTGATTTGAGTGGTGGTAAAATCGGGGAAATGTGGGATGCACGGGATTTTGTTGAAGAAGTCTGTAATTTAGGAGATGGAAACGAGTTACTAGCACTAAGTTGTTTGAAGAAAGCAGCGAATGATAAGAATATGCATACGCCATGGTCAAGTATACAAGAACCACTCGTGAGGTTTTTGGAAAAGATAAACAACCTGCCGGAAAACGTCCGCAGCACCGGCAAAGAGGTGGCGGATTTGTACGGTCGGTACAATCCAGAGAAATTTCGCGGGGTGTGGGAAAAGTTGAATATGACAAGGTAAAAAGTACATCTATCGAAAGGTAAACTACCGATAGTACCGATGGTTAAACAAAACTCTAATTATCGCTACGCAAATCTTTTATGTCAGCAATATAGTTTAGCGGGGATAAAATTTCAATGATTTTGAGTCGTTCGAGCCCTGCGGACAGATGGACATAGTAAGCTTTCCCGCAGGGCTTACTTCGACTTCGCTCAGCATAAACTCACTTAATAAATAACGAGATTAGCTTTTGTTTCTTTACATTCAAATCAAAAAATAGTTTTGCTACGTCGATTCCTATACAATTTCTCATAATATCCCTCCTTGCAATACCGGCTCATTGATTTACAATGTTTTAGGCGGCTGTTCGGATTAATGAGAGTCTGACGGCAGTCGGAGCCGGCTGAGCACAAACATTGATTTCGATAGCTCAGAAAAGAGTTGAAAGGGGGAGGTAATTTAGCGGCTGTTTTTGGCGTTAGGGGAAGGAGTAAACAGGTTATGAGTACAAGTAAAAAAATAGCATTTTTCGACGCCAAGCCTTATGACCGTAAGTCATTCGATGGGGTCAATGAAAAATTCGGATTTGATATTTCCTATTTCGACGCACATCTCGATGAAAAAACCGTTGAATTAACTCGTGATTTCGATGCTGTCTGCGTTTTTGTAAACGATACATTAAACAGACGGGTTATAGAACAGCTTACAGAGCATGGCGTTGAAGTGATTGGGCTGAGGTGTGCCGGTTATAACAATGTAGATTTTAAGGCAGCCCATAACAAAATCCATGTCTTGCACGTTCCGGCCTACTCACCGTATGCCGTGGCTGAACATGCGGCGGCCCTTATATTGTCACTTAACAGGAAGACCCATAAAGCTTATTACCGGACACGTGACGGTAATTTCTCAATTAACGGTATGCTGGGCTTCGATATGTACGGCAAAACGGCTGGAATTATAGGGGCGGGTAAAATCGGCAAATGCCTTATATCCATACTTAAGGGCTTCGGTATGAATATACTCGCGTATGACAAGTTTCCCGATGAAGAATACGGCAAAGAAGCTAAAATATCATACGTATCCCTTGAAGAACTCAACAATAAATCCGATATTATTTCTTTGCATTGCCCGCTCACCAATGAAACCGAACACCTGATAAACAAAGAATCAATCGACAAAATGAAAAAAGGCGTAATGATAATTAATACCGGGCGCGGAAAACTGATTGACACACAAGCATTGATAAATGGTCTTAAAAGCGGCAAAATCGGCTCAGCGGGCCTCGATGTATATGAGGAAGAGAGTGAATACTTTTTCGAAGACAAATCGGCCGATGTGATAACAGATGATGTTCTTGCCCGTTTATTGACGTTTTCAAATGTTTTGATAACATCGCATCAGGGTTTTTTCACACAAGAAGCAATACAAAAAATTGCAGAAACCACTCTCAGCAATTTTGAAGAATTTTTTGAAGGGGGATATTTGAAAAATGAAATATGTTATAAATGTGAAAATACGTGCCTGAAAGAACAACATAAGCGTTGCTTTTAAGTATTTTTGTCTTCGGGATGTCAGCAACTGAAAAAATGTGTGTTGCGTCACTACGTAGCAAAGGATTTGAAAGCTGAGCAGTAGAACAGGAGAAGTTAAAAGTCAAAAAGTCAGGGCCGGAGGGTGACTAAAGAGCCGTTATTTAGTATATCTGTTATCCCGGGGGTAAACAAGGAGGGATATGGATAAAGGATGTTTGCGTCGTGGTCTTGGGCGAGGTAATCAAGTCAGCCGATACAAAGCAGCACTTATTGACTGTCAGAATCCAGACTGGAGGGGTTTAAGGGGGTGTTTTATAAATATATTTTTGCAGCAAAAAAATGGTTTGCAAAATGAATAAATCCGCTTAGAATAAAGCCGGCTGTATATTGAATTTATGGGAGACAGGAATGAAATATGCTGCACTAACGTTTTTTTGGGCCGTCTTCACGGTACCTGTGGAAGCGGTATTATGGAGAGAGGTCGAACAGGAGGGAACAGCAAAATTTCCGTTTAGGATATATTCAAATTTCCGGGTCATTTCTAAAAAACATTATTACGGTAAAGCCGAGCGGGACGAGGGCTTCTTTTTTTGGATACGTTCTCAGCCAAAAGATGGTATCGGCAAACGAGGGGAAAATGAAAAGAAGATATAGAAAATTAATCGCTGAAAAATATTATTATTTTTGTGGGGTTTAACCCCGGGAGGTAGAAAAATGAAAGAAGTGTTATCAAAAGTTGGGCGTACCACTAAATGGGCCATTGTCGGGGTAATCAAAGGTGCGGGAAACACAGCGGAATCTATTGTAACAGCTACCAAAGATGTTCTGATGACAACAGTTGACGGAGTTGCTCAGGTAGTGGTGGCAACAGAGAAAGCAGCAGGCCAGATTGTCGCCGGCGCAGTCGCAGCGGCATCTGAGGCCGGTGGGGATATCGGCGTAGCAGTAAAATCGGCAGTCAAGGGCGTTGTGAAGGGCGCCTCAGAAGTAGGAGCTGATGTTGGCAAAACGGCAGTTGCAGCAGTTGAAGGCGCAGCCAAAGCCGCGGGCGACATAGGCGCAGATACAGCCAAGGCTATTGAAAACGCCACAACAGGCGCTATAGAGGCGGCCGAAGAAATCGGCACTGATGCGGTTGAAAGTGTACGCAGTATGTTGAAAACGGCTGTTAAGGGCAAGAAAGAATAAGAGTATTTTGCTTTGCTGCTTAGTTAGGCAGGCAAAGTTGTGTCAGACAAGAGAAAAATATGTAAGGAGGTAAGAAAAATGGCTGGTAATGCAGAATGTAAAAAAGAAGGGCATGAAATGCATATGTGCGCATTGCAAGCGGAAGGTTTTGAGCAAAAGGAGCCGGAGAAATACAAGCAATTAACCGAGAATCCTCGCTTTAAGTGCGGTAATTGTGGGGCTGAAGTAACGAACAGTGAAAATGTTTGTGCCCCGGTTGAACTATAAGCGAACAAAAGCAACAGGTTTTTTGTTATATAGACGAAGCCAAAATACCTTGTCAAAGCGCTGAATTTGAGGTTATTTTTAAGAAGGTCTTCTTCTTGTCTATAGCGCGAGGATATAAGCGAGGCCTTACAAAAGGCAAATCAATGTTCGCCGCCTTTACATATTGGCAGGCGCGGCATTGATTCCGGTTGCAGTTGTGGGTATAATAGCCAAGTTTTCGGCTGGAGCCTGGAGCGAACAAGGAAGGTATAGCTTCAGAGATTAATAAATCCTGTCCGGGTGGTCAGATTACAGAAAAAATGTCTTAACCGTTTAAGCTAAGTGTTAGACAACAAAAAACGCCAAAAGGAAAAGACGGAGACTCCGAATCTCACAGCATTTGGAAAGGAGGCGCTGATATGTTTAAGACGGAAGAGACGCTTAGTGAAAATCAAATCCAATCCGCTCTGAAGAATATTATCAGGGACGGTGTGGCATCTCAGGCAATGGGTATATTAACAGGTGGTGCATTTCTAATTGCTTTTGCAATCAAACTGGGAGCATCAAACTTTGTTATCGGCCTGTTAGCAGCAATCGGGCCGTTGTCTCAACTGCTTCAACTGCCTTCGATATTCCTTGTTGAAAAGATACGGAACAGACGGCTGATAACTGTAGTGGCTGCGGGCCTGAGCAGGCTTTGCTGGTTGATTATTGCCATAAGCCCCTTTATATTTCCTGCTAAGGTAGCCATTGCAGTCCTGTTAATTTTACTGATAGCTGTGTCTGCTTTTGGAGCGGTATCGGGCTGCAGCTGGAACTCCTGGATGAGGGACTTGATCCCTGAAAAGATAATGGGTTCATTTTTTTCCAAAAGAATGAGAATATCGACCGGAGTTGGTATTGTTTTAAGTATTCTTGCAGCTGTTTATCTGGATTTTTGGAAAAATCAGTTTGCTGACCAGGAACTTGCGGGTTATTCCATCCTTTTTCTTGTTGGTTTTGCAGCAGGCATGATCGGGCTTTTGTTTTTAGCAAAAACGCCGGAGACAAAAATGCCGGAGATTGAAGGAAAGCAGAAAATACTAAAACTGCTTTCGCAACCTTTCAAAGATGAAAACTTCAGAAAGCTGATAGCTTTTATGTGCTCGTGGAATTTTGCGGTTAATCTTGCCGGGCCGTTTTTTATGGTTTATATGCTTAAAAGGCTTGGTCTGAGCATGTCATTTATCATAGGTCTGTCAATCGTAAGCCAGGTATTTAATTTTCTGTTCCTTAAAATATGGGGCAGGTTCACAGACCGGTTCAGCAATAAATCCGTTTTGGCAATAAGCGGCCCGCTATTTATCTTCTCTATTCTTGCGTGGACATTTACGACGATGCCGGAAAAATACGTTTTGACAATACCCCTTTTGATAATCATCCATATTGTAATGGGGCTATCTTCGGCCGGCGTTTCTTTGGCATCCGGCAATATCAGTTTGAAACTGGCCCCGAAGGGACAGGCAACGGCTTATTTGGCAACCAATACGATAGCCAATTCAATAGCAGCCGGTATAGCTCCTATCTTAGGCGGAAAATTTGCGGATTTCTTTGCCGGTCGGGAACTGGCTTGGACGCTGAAATATACAAGCCCCGGTGGTGAATTTGCTCTGCCGACATTGAATCTTCAACAGTGGGACTTTTTCTTTGCTTTTGCCTTTCTGATTGGTTTATATGCATTGCATAGATTGGCAATGGTCAGGGAAGAAGGCGAAGTAGAGGAGAAAATTGTTACTCGTGAGTTGTTCGTTGAAGTAAGAAGCCAGGTTCGGACACTATCAAGTGTCGAGGGTCTGCGGCAAATGGTGAGCTTTCCGTTTGCGATAATTAGCAGTTTTGCATCGAAAAAAGAAAGGGACAAATAATGAATACAATAGAATATGTAACATTAGAGGAAGTCCGTAAAGTTTGCGATGAACTCAAAATCAGAGATTGGACAAGATTAGATGAGCCAAAAGTGCAATCCGAAGAAGCCCAGGTGATTCTTTCAAAACTTAATGTTGGAACTATGAAAGTCGACCTCGAAGACTTCCGCCAGGGACTTGAAGTAGAACTCGAACATGGCATCAGATTTAAGGACGCAAACGTAACCAATAATCATCCTATTTTGACCGGAAAAATTGTATTGGCACACTTCGAAGAATCTTTGGATTATTATAAGCGTCTTGAAATTGCAGAAATAGAGAGTGATTTGCTTAAGGCTGCTGTTTCTAAAGACTCAGCCAAACTTCAGGCTTTGTATAAAAAGCTCATCGATGCTAAACTAATTCTCAGCAGAATAGAAGCCGGCCGCCTTGCTTAATCATACGAGTAAAATTCAGTTATGGAGAACAAAATGAAAATATTAAAACCAAAATTATTTAAGAGGCAGTCAAAAACCGCCGGGCTGCCACCAGGAACGTTAGTCCACGTTGGAGAAAGAAAAACCGAAGAAGTCAGGATTACTCTCATGGACTATGACGAGCATAATTTTCAGGAAAAGCAAGTCTCAAACATTGAGGACTGTTTCCCATTCAAAGATACTTCGACTGTAACGTGGATAAATATCGATGGTCTTCACAACATAGAAATAATTGAAAAAGTTGGCAAACAATTCGGGCTGCACCCCCTTATTCTCGAAGACATTTTGAACACCGGCCAGCGCCCGAAATTCGAGGATTTTGATAATCATGTTTTTATTGTGCTCAAAATGCTTAGTTATGACGAGCCAAAGCAGACAACACAGGCTGAACAGGTAAGTCTTGTACTCGGGGCAAATTTTGTGATTTCATTCCAGGAAAGTATTGGAGATGTATTCGAACAAATCAGGGACAGGATCAGAAATGCAAAGGGGCGTATTCGCAAGATGGGTTCGGATTATCTGATGTATTCTCTTCTTGATGCTGTTGTAGACAATTATTTTCTTATCCTGGAAAAATTCGGAGAAAAAATCGAGTATATGGAGGAAGAGCTGATCGCTGAACCTACCGAAAAAACTCTTCAGCAAATTCATGCCCTTAAAAGAGAAATGGTATTCCTGAGAAAATCAGTTTGGCCACTCAGAGAGCTGATAAGTGCTATGGAGCGAAGCGAATCTAAACTGATTAAAGAATCTACCGGCATATATCTCAGAGATGTTTACGACCATACGATACAGGTCATAGATACAGTCGAAACCTTCCGGGATATGGTATCAGGGATGCTCGACATCTATCTATCCAGCATAAGCAATAAGATGAATTCCGTCATGAAGGTGTTGACTATTATCGCTACGATATTTATTCCCCTGACATTTGTAGCTGGTATCTATGGCATGAATTTTAATCCGGAAGCCTCTTCGTGGAATATGCCGGAACTGAATTGGCGGTGGGGTTATCCGGCAGTATGGATTGTGATGGTAATTATTGGTATCTGTATGCTGATATATTTTAGAAGGAAAAAATGGCTATAGGAGCTTATTATGAGTGTGATGCTGTTCATTATTGTACTGGTTGCATCTTTCGTCATCGTAAGAATCGGGGCTGTTGCTTTTCAGCTTACCGGGCTGGAATGGTCCCTTGCCAAGTTTCAG
>CAZTKW010000100.1:6664-9149 GCA_964614315.1 uncultured Pirellulales bacterium | reverse complement strand
CTCAGGGGAATTATATTTTTCACTTTACAACTCCTGAGTGATATTTTGTTGCGTGTTGGAGATAATTCATACTTTATGATATCATAATTCGCAGACAAAATCAAGTTTTTTCAGTTCTGTCTTAAATGAGGAACAGCTATTTAACCTACATAAAACAGGATAAACCCGGGAAAAAGGACAAAATGGTGAACGGCAACCTAAGGCGGTCAGAAAGGCTTATAATCTAAAAATGCTGATATAATGAAAATTTTTGTTGCAAAAGCAGCCGATATTGTTAGAATGTGGAGTTTTGGTTGCTGGAGTACTTTAGTTATGAAAAAAGATATACATCCGGAATATCATAAGGTAACGGTTCGTTGCGGCTGCGGGAATACTTTCGAGACCCGAAGCACATCAAAAGAGGTACACGCTGAAATCTGCTCGGCATGCCATCCGTTCTATACGGGCAAGCAGAAATACGTGGATACAGCCGGTCGAATAGAACGATTCGAGAAGAAATACGGTAAAGATTACTTCAAGAAGAACCAAAAAGACAAAAAACAATAGCATCGTTTAGCATATAGCGGATAGCGTACAGGAAAAACAATCCCGACATCGGGAACTAAACGTTATCCGCTATTTTTCTTTAGATTAGAGGAGTCAACTATGGCGGAAATTAACAAAAACCTTCTGGACAAACTCGAAGAGCTCGACGAGCGTTACCGCCAACTCGAAGAGCAAATCGCAGACCCCGCAATATCGTCGGATTCTGCGAAGCTGATATCGCTATCGAAGGAACAGGGCAAGCTCAAAGGCACGATTACAAAATACCGCGAGTATAAGAAGATTGGGGGAGAAATTGCAGACGCCGAGAAGATTGCAGAAGACAGCACAACAGAAGAAGACTTCAGGGCACTGGCGAAGGAAGAAATCAGTCAGCTTGAAAGCAGACACAAAAGCCTGCTCGAAGAGATTCAGGACAGTCTTTTAATGGCAGAGGAGATGGATGTAAAATCCGTGATAATGGAAATACGTGCGGGTACCGGCGGGGATGAGGCGGCTTTGTTTGCGCGCGAGCTATACAATATGTACGTTAAATACTCCGAGAGTCGCAGATGGAAGGTTGAACAACTCGCTTTCAGTGTGACGGAAATCGGTGGCTTTCGCGAGATGATATTCAGTATCAAAGGCAAAGGCGCCTGGTCCGAACTTGGGTACGAGGGAGGGGGCCATCGCGTTCAGCGAGTGCCGGAGACTGAATCACAGGGTAGAGTTCACACATCGGCAGCAACGGTGGCGGTATTGGCGGAGCCAGAAGAGCTTGATATCGAAATAAACCCGAGTGATGTTGTCGAACATGTCAGCCGGTCAAGCGGGCCTGGTGGACAAAGTGTTAATAAACTCAGCAGTGCGATTAAACTCGAGCATATGCCCACGGGAATTACGGTGAGTATGCAGGATGAAAAAAGCCAGCATAAAAACCGTGCCAAGGCATGGCGGATTTTGCGAAGTCGAATCTACGAATATCACCAGAATAAAGAAAGGGCCAAGCGTGATTTGCAGCGCAAGACGATGATAGGTTCAGGGGACAGGAGCCAAAAAATCAGGACGTATAATTTTCCTCAGAATCGCATGACGGACCATAGAATTAACTTGTCGCTTTACAGCCTTGAGAAGATAATGGCCGGCGAGTTGGGTGAAGTGATAGCGGCACTGAAAGAACACGACAAACAAGAAAGATTGAAAAATCTTTAAAGTGACAAGATACAAGATTGAAAAGTATTTTACGGTCAGATGATTTTAAGGTGAGACGGAGTTGCCGATGATAGTTGTGGTTACAGGGATGGTTGGGGTTGACAAAAAGAGTTATCTTGAAAAGGTATGCCAACTGGCCTGCCAAAGAGGTAAAGAGTCGCTGCTGTGCAATGTAGGCGACCGGATGTACGCGGAGGCACCTGACATCAGCCCCGGTAAAATCCTGGACATATCAATGAAGAGGCTGAGTTCTCTGCGGCGCAGCGTTTTTAAGGATATCATCGCCAAATCCAAAAAAGATGGGAACTTAATCGTAAATACCCATGCGACCTTTCGCTGGCGTCACGGACTTTTTCCGGCTGTTGACTTCGACCAGATGCGCCAACTCGGCGCGGATATGTATATTTGCCTGATTGACGGCGTAGCAGCACTGCACGCACGGCTGGCGGGGGAACATTCTGTCCGGCACAGCCTTAAAGATTTGATTGTGTGGCGTGAAGAGGAAATTATCGGTACGGAAATGCTGTGCAAGGGAATAAATGACCAAATACCGTTCTACTGCATCGCTCGCGGGTCCAAAGAAGAGACAGTCGAGGCATTCCATAGACTTGTTTTTGAGCCGGAGTTTAAAAAGGCTTACCTGAGTTTTCCTATGACGCATATCAGCGATACGGATGATGCACGAAGGCAAATTGATGAGTTTCGAGAAAGGATGAAAGATTTTTTTACGTGTTTCAACCCGGGCGATCTG
>CAZTKW010000100.1:0-6654 GCA_964614315.1 uncultured Pirellulales bacterium | reverse complement strand
TGGAGGAAACGTTTTTACCTTCGTATGCTCATAAAGCACAACAGGAGGGGCGGGAGTTCATCGAGGTAACGACACTGGGTCAGAGAATCAAACTTGATTTGAGCGAGGTCATGCAAATCGAGCAGGACATTAACAGCCAAACCTACGCCCGCGACTTTATGCTGATAGACCAGTCGGATATGATATTGAGCTTTATCCCGACGCTTGATGACGGTCGGGCAGCCATATCCAGCGGAGTCGAAAGGGAACTGCAACACGCTCACGAGGCGGCCAAGGAAGTTTATGTCATCTGGACGGCAAAACAGAGGCCATCGGTGTTTGTTACTCAGACGGCTACGAAAGTCTTAAACAGCCTTGGTGAGGCGGAGGAATTTTTCAGAAAGGAAAAATCTGCATAACATTGAATTGATTACTTAAACGGGAGAAGATGAATGTCGAACGGGGAAGATAAAATGACGGACAAGAAACTGGCGGGTTATATTGACCATGCGATTCTCCGGCCGGAAACAACGAAAGAGCAAATCGAGCAGTTATGCCGGGAGGCCGAGGAGTACGGCTTTTATTCGGTGTTCGTTAATCCACGATGGGTTGATTTTACGGCTGACAAATTACACAACTCGAAAGTAAAAGTCGGCAGCGTCATAAGTTTTCCTTTCGGCACCGATTCAACCAAGACCAAAACGAGCCAGGCTAAAGAGAATATTTTTGCAGGGGCCGATGAGGTCGATATGGTAGCCGATTTGGGGGCGATAATTGACGGCGACGAGCAATACCTGGTAAATCAACTGCGGGCGGTATTAGAGGTTTGCCGGTCGATGAGGCCGGCGGTCTGTTTGAAGGTGATAATCGAAGCGGCGGCACTGACGAAAGAGCAGAAAATATTCGCCTGTCAAATCGCAGAAAGGGTTGGCGTAGATTTTATAAAAACGAGCACGGGTTTCCACCCTGCCGGCGGAGCGACGGTAGAGGATGTCCGGTTAATCAAGCAAACGGCACCGGGGTGTAAAGTCAAGGCATCCGGCGGGATTAAAACCCTGGAGCAGACGCTTGCGATGCTGGAGGCAGGGGCTGAGAGATTGGGTATGTCTTCCGGCGTTCAGATTATAGAGCAACTTAAATCAGGCCAGCTATAATGAATGCAGGTACAATTGCAAAAGCAGATAAAAGCATTGTTTGCAAAGTACACTATAAAAAAATCTCAACACCGATAAAGTTGTCGGCACTAAGCGAATTGTTTGCCGGTTTTAATGAGCCGACGATTTTAGGCGGTAATATTGGGGTGACAGAAGCGGAGAGGTTCAGTTACTGGGCGGCTGAGGCTAAAGAGGTTTTTGAATTTCGTGCCGGAGAAAAAGACCCGTTCGGTAAACTGAAAGAGAGGCTGGATAAATACGGTCTTGAAAAAGGCTGTGAAAAGTCATTGCCGAGAGGGATTTTCTGCGGGGGATGGGTGGGGTATTTCAGTTATGAACTCGGCAGGTATATTGAGAAGCTTCCGGTGACGACGGTAGATGATATTAAAATGCCGCTTATTCGATTGTGCTTCTATGACAAGGTAATCTGCTATGACCATATTGAAAAGAGCTTTTGGCTGATTGTTTTGGAATTGCCGGAGGACATCGACAAGCCGCAGGGGAAGCTGGCGTCTCTGGAGGCGTTATTGGCCAAAAGTCAAACAGTCTCGGTAAGGCAGTTGTGCCCTGCCGACCTTGATAATATTGACTTTTCTCAAATCCGCTGCAATATGAACAGGGACCACTACCTGCGTTCGGTGGAGAAAATAAAACGCTATATCTATGACGGGGATGTTTACCAGGTGAATTTTTCGCAGCGATTCGAATGCGATTACAAAGGACGGCCGATAGAGCTTTTTCACTGGGAGAATCATTACAATCCAAGTCCATACGCAGCATATATCGACGGCGGCGGGTTCCAAATCGTCAGCACTTCGCCTGAGATGTTTATAACTATTACGGACGGGGCTATCAGCACCAAGCCGATTAAAGGGACGCGGCCGAGGAGAAATGATAGGGAGCAGGAAAATACGCGGAACTTCAATGAACTGGTGCGAAGTGAAAAAGAGCAGGCCGAGCTAAATATGATAATCGATTTGGAGCGGAACGACCTTGTAAGAATATGCAAGTACGGGACGAGAAAAGTGGTTCAGCGTCGGACAATAGAGAGCTATCCGACTGTATTTCATGCTGTAGCGACGGTGGCTGGGGAGCTTCGGGAAGAGACTGGGTTCTGCGATGTTTTAAGGGCGATGTTTCCGGGGGGCTCTATTACGGGGGCACCGAAAATCAGCTCGATGGAAATTATCGATGAGACTGAGCCGACGGAGAGAGGGGTTTATACCGGCAGTATCGGCTTTATCGGTATCGACGGCAATGTTTGCTTGAATATTGCGATACGAACGATTATCATCACGGGCGATAAAGCCTTTGCGCAGGTCGGCGGCGGAATAGTGGCAGATTCGGAACCGCAGGCCGAATGGGACGAGACTATTACCAAGGCAAGGGCACTGCTTGCGGGAATAAATAGTGTGCAGCGCATTGGGTATAACATAAAAGAAATCCAGAAAAGCAAACGAAAAAAACATTTTTCCAAAGGGAGACAAATATGAATATTAAACAGGGGTTTCAGAACCTTGCGACGGTCCTTGCAATCGGAATCGTGCTTTTAGTGATATCCGGCCTGGCCATCGGAATACTGCATTTAGTTATACAAATATTATTTTACCTTGCAGTAATATGGCTGATTTATAAAAGTGCTGTTTTTGTTATGGAGGGTTTTAAGGACAGCTCGAAAGGTGAATCACAATCCGATTAAACGGGAACAATGGAGAAGGTTTTTTTAAATGATGGTTTGGTTGACGCGGATAAGGCCGGTGTTTCGGTAAACGACAGCGGTTTTTTGTACGGGGCCGGTCTGTTCGAGACGATGCGAAGCTATAACGGGGTTGTTTTCTGCCTTAAAGACCATCTTGACCGGCTGTTTTTCAGCGCCAAGGCTCTATCGATAAACAATACATACGACAGAAAATATATCAAGGACGCTATTTACGAAGTCCTGAAGGCAAATAAATTAACCGATGCAAGGCTTCGGCTGACGCTGACCAGCGGGCCGATGGGCAGATCAGATGAGCAGGCCAAATCGACGCTTCTTATCACGGCCACGAAATTGGAACCATATCCCGGTGAATATTATAAAAACGGATGCCTGGCGGTATTGTGCCCGTTCAGACAAAATCCCGCCGACCCGACCTATGGTCACAAGACGATAAATTATTTTCCACGTATGCTGGGGCTGCAATTAGCACGTGAAAAAAGAGCTGTCGAGGCTTTGTGGTTTACCGTGGATAATTGCTTAGCGGAAGGATGTATAAGCAACGTGTTTTTGGTCAAAGATTCGGTTCTTTATACACCGCCGATAAAGACGCCGGTACTGGCGGGGGTGGCGAGAAAAACCGTTTGCCAGAGCGCATTGAAAAACTCCATCAAATTAGTTGAAAAAGACCTGTGCATAGATGATTGTTTATCGGCCGACGAGATTTTTATAACGAATGTAATTATGCAGATTATGCCGATAACTAGATTAGAAAAACATACGGTAGGCGACGGGAAGGTCGGGCCGGTAACCAAGAAATTACAAAAGTACTTCGACGATTTTATTAAAAAGCAATGCGGACAGAGTAAATGAAGATAAAAGATATTGCAGAACAAATTGAAAAGATAGCACCGCTAAGGCTGGCGCAGGACTGGGACAACGTGGGCCTCTTGATTGGGGACGCCAGGCGGAATGTAAAAAATATTCTGCTTACTATCGATATCACCAGTGATGTTTTAGCCGAGGCGAAAAGATTAAAAACCGATTTGATAGTAAGCTATCATCCGGTTATCTGGGAGGGTTTAAAGAAAATCACCCCTGAGGGACAAAACAGCGTCGTTTATGATTTGATACGCGCCGATATAGCTGTCTTTTCGATACATACGGCACTGGATTCGGCCATCGGAGGTGTAAACGACGGCCTTGCGGAGATTGTTGGTATCAGGGATGCAAAGCCCATCGGCGATTATGTCGAGAACCCGGCAGGGGACAATTATAAACTCGTCGTCTTTATCCCCATTAAATCTGCAGCGAAGGTTTCGAATGCGATTTTTGCGGCTGGTGCAGGTGCAATAGGCAATTACAGCCATTGCGGCTTTTCGGCTGAGGGAACGGGCAGTTTTCTTCCGCGGGAAGGAGCCAGGCCAGCCATAGGCAAAAAGGGAAGATTAGAAAAGGTCGCAGAGGTGAGATTCGAAACCATAGTGCCGGCGGAGAAACTGGAAGGCGCAATAGCGGCGATGAAAAAGGCGCATCCTTATGAGACGCCGGCCTATGATTGTTTTAAACTCTATCAAAATCAGGACAGATTCGGCCTTGGCAGAATCGGCAGACTGGAAAAACCAACGCAACTTAGCCGTATCATTGAAAGGATAAAAAAATATACCGGCGCTGAGAGTTTTGGGATTGTCGGGAAAGAAAAACGATTAGTTAAAAAAGCGGCTGTGTGCGCCGGTTCGTGCGGCAAAATAATAAATTCGGTCATCGCTGCAAAGGCCGACTTGTACCTTACCGGTGAATTGAAACATCACCAGGGACTGGCGGCACAAGAGGCGGGGCTTACCTGTATCTGCCTGAGCCATAGCGTGTCGGAGAGGTTTATCCTGAAAAAATTTGGCAGGCAATTGCAAAATCAACTCAAAGATGTAACAATACGAACAAGTAAAAAAGACGCAGACCCATTTAAGTGGAAAAAACTATGACAGACGAAGAAAAAGACTATGTAGAGATTTCGCCGTCAAGCAGCGAGATTATCGAGGATATTGAAGAACAACCTATCGATGAACAGGTCCCTGATGAAGAGGCCCTCGATGAACAGGCTTTTGATGAAGAGGTGGCAGAAGAAGAGACTGAAATAACAAACACAGAAGCTGTGAGTGATATCGAAGAGCAGAGTGATGTGCCAGAGATTGATTCGGATATTGAAATAACCGTCGAGTCTGTGGTTGAGGCGGTTTTGTTTGCCAGCGACGAGCCGCTGACGGCGGAGAGGCTTGCTAATATTGTCGAGACGAGCGCAAAGCAAATCCGTCAACATATCGAAAACCTCAACGAGAAATACAAGGCAAATGCAAACGCTTTTACAATAGAACAGATTGCTGGGGGCTATCAAATGCTGACTCTGAGCCCCTACAACAACTGGCTAAGGAAACTTCTCCGTGCCCGCAGCGACAGCAAGCTAAGCGCGGCGGCGTTGGAGACGCTGGCGATAATCGCCTACAAACAGCCGGTAATTCGGGCGGACATAGAAGCCATCCGAGGGGTGGCTGCAGGGGATATGATTCGCAGTCTTATGTACAAGGGGCTGGTAAAGATTGTTGGGCGAGCCGAAGTTTTAGGAAGGCCGATGCTTTACGGAACAACAAAAAAATTCCTTGAAATCTTCGGGCTGAATTCTCTCAAAGACCTGCCAAAAATCGAGGAACTCAAAAAACCGGCTGTTTGAGGCTTTTTCCTTTACAAAAGCACTCGGCAGTGTTAAAATCCATTTGCTTAAACTCGTCAAAGGGGATTTTTAGCCCCTGAAGCAAACAATTAAACGAAGTAAGCAAATGTCAGGCAAAATAATAATCGATACTGAGCGGTGCAAAGGCTGTGGGCTTTGTGTAATAGTCTGCCCTAAAAACAGCATCATCATATCCAAGAATTCGAATAAAAACGGCTATTTCCCCGCCGAGACAAATAATAGCGAGTGTACAGGTTGCGCCATGTGCGCTATTATCTGTCCTGAAGCAATAATTGAGGTGCAGCGCGATAATAGTGACAAAAGCGGGATAACGACCATCGAACCGGACACAAAACATAAATCGAGCTTAGTAAAGGAAAAAACGGGGTGAGTGAACGGATTCTAATGTGCGGGAATGAGGCCCTTGCTGAGGCGGCCATCATTGCCGGCCTTGACGCATATTTCGGCTACCCGATTACGCCGCAAAACGAGGTTACGGCTTATATGTCGAGGCGTATGCCCGAAGAGGGTCGTGTCTTTGTCCAGAGTGAAAGCGAACTTGCGGCGATAAATATGGTTTTCGGGGCTTCTGCTACAGGCAAAAGAACGATGACAAGTTCATCGAGTCCGGGTATCAGCCTGATGCAGGAGGGAATCAGCTATCTTGCAGGGGCCGAGTTACCGGCTGTAGTTGTCAACGTGATGCGCGGCGGGCCGGGACTGGGCAATATTTCACCGGCACAGGCCGATTACTTTCAATCCACCCGCGGCGGCGGACACGGTGATTACCGCACTATTGTGCTGGGGCCATCAAGCGTGCAGGAACTGGTTGATTGTATGATGCTGGCATTCGACCTGGCGGACCAGTATCGAATGACAGTACTGGTGCTTGCCGATGGTATCTTAGGGCAGATGATGGAGCCGATAGTACTGGAGAAAAAACCCGGGCGTAAACTTCCTGCGAAGGACTGGGCTTTGACCGGGGCCGAGGGCAGAAAGCAGAACATTGTTCGGTCGCTATGGCTGGGCGATGGTGTGCTGGAAGAACTCAACTATAAGCTGCAGGCCAAATACAGGGAGATAGAAAAAAAAGAAGTCCT
>CAZTKW010000099.1:0-9156 GCA_964614315.1 uncultured Pirellulales bacterium | reverse complement strand
TTCGAAACACTTTTCTTGGCTTTACAAGCAGCCGGCATTTGACTTGTTACCAACATCAGGTCCTTTTTAGCAAGTTCCAGGAATTTCTTGTCCTGTACCGCTTTACCAACACCCATAGAAATAACTATCTTCTCTATGCGCGGTACAGCCATGGAATTTTTATAACCAAATTCTTTGGTCATTTCTGAAACAATCTTGGACTTATATAAATCTTTCAAACGCGCCATATCTCGTATCTCAATGTCCGCTACTAACGATATTACTTTGCCTTCCTAACAACACTAATTTCACTACCGTCTGCAGCAACTCGCTTTTTAGAACCGTCGGTATTTAACTGATAATGCACTCTGCTACCTTTGGAACTCTTCGGATTTACCGGGAGCACATTACTTATATGGATTGGTTGTTCAACGTTGATTCGGCCTCCCTGAGGACTTTTACGTGAAGGACGAACATGCTTTTTGGCTATATTGCATCCCTGAACAACTACCTTGTTCTTCTCAGGTATCACACGCAGTACCTTACCGGTAGAACCTTTATGGTCACCGGCTATAATCTCAACCGTATCACCTTTTTTAATATGTAAAGCCATCTTCCTTTTTCAATCCTTGTCTGTCTAAACTACTTCGCTTGCCAGAGAAATAATCTTCATATAGTTTTTTTCTCGAAGTTCACGAGCAACCGCTCCAAAAATTCTCGTTCCTATCGGATTGCCCTCGCCATCAATCATTACCGCCGCATTGCTGTCGAACCTTACATAGCTACCGTCCGTTCGCTTCACAGGGCTTTTGGTGCGAATAATAACACATTTATGAACTTTTTTGTCATCCAGTTGACAGTTCGGCAATGATTTTTTTATAGCAACACAAACAATATCTCCTATCGAAGCTACAGGCCTCGTTTTTTTACCACGAGAACCGCCTCGGCCGAGAACCTTTATACACAACGCAGATTTGACACCTGAGTTGTCCGCTATATCCAGCATTGTTTCTTGTTGAATCACTTTAGATGAACCTCTTATTTTTCAAACGCCTTTTCAACCACACTGACAAGACGCCAACTCTTGGTCTTGCTGTAAGGACGACATTGCACAACTTCAACAAGATCGCCGACACCAGCCTGATTATGCTCATCGTGGACGCTCAATTGTGTCCTGCGCTTAACATATTTGCCGTATTTCGGATGTTTCACCTTGTAATCGATAGCGACTTTGATGCTTTTGGCGCCGCTGTTACTTATCACCACGGCAGTCTTGGTTTTTAATTTCTCATCCTGCATATATTCCTGTCTCGATTCACGCTTTCTTACTTTCATGCATTACCGTCTTAAGCCTGGCGATATCACGCTTGACATTCAATGCCACCTTGGAATTCTCCAGCGTTTCCGTGACCGCCTGCGAACGCAAATCAAATAAGTGCCTCTGGAGTTCTTCCAGTTTGCCTTCGAGCTCATCCGGACTCATATCACGAAAATCCTGTGCTTTCATTATCAAGTCTTCCTTATAACGAATGTCTTCGTCTTACGAACCTGCACCTTATCGGCATTTTATGAGCAACCCTGACCAGTGCCTGTTTGGCAACGTTCTCATCCACTCCACCGATTTCAAAGCAAATTTGACCGGGCCTGACTCTGGCGACCCAAAAAGCGGGTTCTCCTTTGCCTTTACCCATTCGAGTCTCCAAAGGCTTGGAACTTACCGGCTTGTGAGGAAATATTCTGATATAGACTTTTCCTTCGCGATGTAAAAAGTGCGTCGCAGCAACTCGACCAGCTTCAATATGCTTGGCAGTTATCCAGCTTTGTTCCAAAGCCTGCAATCCGTATTCGCCAAACGCTACAAAATTGCTTCTCGAGGCATTACCCTTCATCCTGCCGCGCTGGCTCTTACGGTGCTTAACTCTTTTAGGCATCATTGCCATTTCTTAAAACCCTTTGTCAAAAACAAAATCTATAATTAAGAAAATATCTAACTTCGCAAAAAGCTTTTTTCAACTCTCCTCTGTTTAACTTGGCCGCTCGGTACTTTCCGGTGCAGGTGGGACAGATGCATCTGCTTTTGTAACACTTTCTTTGCCTCTTGCCCCTGAAGTTCTGGAGGCATCACCGCCCGGTGCCCTTGGACTACGCCTGGGGGGACGACGATGATGAACTTGTCTTGGCTCGATTTCTTCCCCGAATTTACCTTTATGAATCCATACCTTAATACCCACTGCTCCATAAGTCGTCCTCGCCGTTGCCGTGGCATAATCCACATCAGCATCAAGGGTATGCAGAGGAATACTGCCAAGTTTCTGAGTCTCATTACGGGCTATTTCCACACCCGCCAAACGTCCACTGCAGATAATTTTAACTCCTTTGGCTCCAGCGTTTATTGCCGCTTCACACTGTTGCTTCATTGTACGCCTGTAAGAGGCACGTTTACACAACTGCTCGGCAATCATCTCAGCTACCAAAAAGGCATTCAAGTCAGGTTCTTTTATCTCAATAACATTGACACTTATCTTCCGGCCGGTCATCTCTTCGAGTTCTTCTCGTAACTTATCAACTTCGCCGCCTCTGGGCCCAATAATAATGCCCGGACGAGCGCTGTGCAGAGTCACCTTCACTTCATTGCGGGTACGTATCACTTCGATTTTGGCGACAGCCCCTTTAGGCATCTGACGGTTATGCTTCTTATCAACATACTCGCGAATCTTTTGGTCCTCGACAAGAAAGTTACCGTAATCTGCCTTTGGAGCAAACCAAGTGCTCTGCCAGCCGCGTGTTATTCCAGTTCTAAAACCTATCGGTGATACTTTCTGACCCATAATTACTCTTGCCTTTTCTGTTTACCGTCTCGACCTCAATTAACCTTGTGTCACGGTTACATGTATGTGACAGGCCTTTTTACTAATAGGATGAGCTCTGCCTCTGTCTTTAGGTATCCACCTTTTTGTTCCAACACGAATACCCGCTTCATCAACACGAGCACTGCTCACATATAAACTTTCAACATCGGCCTGCTGTTCATCAGCATCTGCAACCGCACTTTTGAGCACCTTGTCAATCATCGGTGCGGCACGTTTCCTTGTAAACTTCAGGATATCCATTGCGTCCTGAACACTACGACCGGCTATCAACCCCGTAACCAATCTGGCTTTTCTGGCTGAAAGCGGTGCATAGCAATAAGACGAACGCCAATCAAGAATATCATTTGCATCAGCAGACAAAGCCGCAGCCAAACGCTCAATGTCGTCTCGGCGGGGTGAGGGCTTAAAAAGACCTTTCTGCCAGTTTTTAACAGCCGCCACCGCTTCTTTACGGCCCAGACCTCCACGAACAATCTGCTCGGCCAACTGCTCTACACTTATCTGGCGCTGTTCACAAAGCTCTTTTAATTTATTAGCACTTAACATGATATTCTTATCTGTTGTTCCTGTCTCGACTCACTTTTCACTATTTTATTTTCTTGCTCGAGTGTCCCTTAAAAGTACGCGTCGGGGAAAATTCTCCCAGCTTATGGCCAACCATATCTTCGGTAACAAAAACCTTATGAAACATCTTGCCGTTATGAACCATAAAGGTAAACCCCACAAACTCCGGAATTATCGTGCATCTTCTTGCCCATGTCTTTATGGGGTCACGAGAGCCCATATTAATCTGTTTATTTACCTTAATAAACAACTTCTCATCGACAAATGGCCCTTTTTTAAGAGATCTTCCCATTTTTCTCTTTTCTATTACTAATTTCTATCGGTTCTTAATTTTCGACTTCTACCTGGCTCCCTGATTCACAACTCACGAAAACCCGCGCAACTATAAATATTCAATTGTCAATTACAAAACTAACTGTCCCTGTCTTTTATTTTTACGTCTGCGAATAATCCTCTTGTTACTTGGATTTCTCGGATTTCTTGTTTTTCCACCTTTTGCCAGCACTCCTCTTGGCGAACAGGGGTCTCTTCCGCCGTTTGCTCTGCCTTCACCCCCACCCATCGGATGAGCAACAGGATTCATCGCTTTGCCTCTAACATGAGGCCGGCGACCCATATGGCGCTTTCGACCAGCCTTGCCGATTCTAACATTCTGATGGTCCGGATTACTCAATCGTCCAATTGTTGCCCGGCATTCCTTGCGAACCATCCGCATTTCACCACTCGGCAAAACAATGCTAACCCAGTTACCTTCTTTGGCAACAATTCTGGCCACATTGCCGGCGCCTCTGACCAGTTTGCCGCCCTGTCCAGCCGTCATCTCAATATTATGAATCTCAAGACCGGAGGGAATCGCCTGCAGAGGCATAGCATTGCCAACCCTCGGCTCACAGACTGAACCACTTAATACCTTATCTCCGACCCTCATACCAAACGGTGACAATATATATCTTTTCTCGCCGTCGGCATAATGAAGCAGAGATATAAAACAATTCCGGTTAGGGTCGTATTCAACCGTCGCAACCTTAGCCGGAACCTCGTCTTTATTGCGCTTGAAATCAATAATACGATAAACTTTTCTTGCACCACCCCCTCTAAAACGCGTCGTAGTTACACCGTGGTGATTCCTTCCGCCTCTCTTCTTTATCCGTTTGCAAAGAGACTTCTCCGGCCTGTTTGTCGTCAACTCGGCATAATCATTCACTGAACTGTTTCTGCGTCCCGGACTCGTCGGTTTGTAAACTCGAATACCCATAACAATTTAGTTTCTGATACTATTTATCAATGGACTATCATTTAGAACAAATCTATATGATAATCTGGCTCTAAAAACACAACCGCCTTTTTCCAAGCCGGTGTCATACCAAAATTTCTGCCCTTGCGACGGTACTTGCCTTTGCGGTTGGCCGTTCGCACCTTATCCACTTTAACACCGTATATCTTCTCAACGGCGGTTTTTATCTGGCTTTTGTTTGCCTTTCTGTTTACCTCAAAGGAATACGCTCCTTTTGTATTGGCAAAGTGTATCCCCTGTTCCGTAATCAAAGGTCGAATTATTATTTTATAGTCATCCATTTCGTACTATCTATCGCTTTTTCGAAATCTTGCCTGCAATTATCAATCTTCAACAATCAATTTAAGAAACGCTTCTTTGGTAAACAACATTTTGCTGTGGTTGCAGATATCACCGGCATTCAGGTCGGTCACCGGCATAACAGCTATTCTTGGAATGTTTCTTGCCGATTTGTAAAGATTAGTATCTTCACAGCTTATTGTCACCAGACAGCTGCCTTTATTCAAAATCTTCAGATTATCAAGAATGTTCACAAAATCTTTTGTTTTCGGCTTTTCAAAACCCAACTCATCAACTACCACAACATTATTGCTCAAAAGCTTTTCAAGTACCGCCGAGTCTCTCGCCAATCTCTTTTGTTTTTTAGGCATCTGCTTACTGAAGTCTCTGGCTATCTTGGCAAAGGTCCTGCCGCCGCCGACCCGTTTGCCGGTTCTGCGGTTGCCAACACGGGCATTTCCCGTGCCTTTTTGCCTGAACAGTTTTCTGGTCGAGCCCTTTACCAAACCTCTGCCCTTAGTCGCCGCTGTGCCAACTCTCTTATTGGCGTGGTACATAACAATCGACTGTTTAAGTAGAGGATATCTCACTGAACCGCCAAAAGAAGACTCATCGACATTCAAACTGTCGATTTCTTCGCCGTCTCTATTGTAAACCGTCAAATCTATCATTTCTCGTATCTCGTCGGGACTGCCCATATTTTATGAAGTTTCTTTGCTTTTAGAGCTGCGCACTACGACATAGCCGCCAGCCGGGCCCGGTACCGAACCTTTCACAACTAACAGATTTTTATCTTCATCTATTGAAAGCACACGATGGCTTTTCGTTGTAACTTGGCAATTACCCATATGCCCAGCCATTTTCTTGCCTTTTTTGAGATTTCCGCCGTGACCGGCATCACTTGCAAAACTCGATATCGAACCAGGCGCTCTGTGTTTTCGTTCCGTGCCGTGAGATGCAGGAAAACCACCAAAGCCATGCCGTTTCATAACTCCCGCAAAACCTTTGCCTTTGCTCGTGCCGACAACATCAACTAAATTCTCTTCCGCAAAAACCGAAACCGTAATTGATGCTCCAGCCTCGTACTCTGGTGCAGCATCTTCCGACAGCCTCATTTCTCTGACAAATCTCTTCGGCACCGCTTTAGCCTTTTCTGCATGTCCAATCGCCGGTTTCTTCCTTCGAGACAGCTTCACATTATCGTATCCCAACTGTACAGCGTTATAACCGTCGGTCTCGACTGTTTTAACCTGCATAACAGTACAAGGACCGGCTTGTATGACCGTAACCGGAAGAAGACTGCCCGATTCGTCATAAACCTGGGTTATTCCAACTTTTTTTCCTAATAACATTGCCATTAAACTAAAAACCTTAAAAGCAAAAAGCCCATGACTTCTTCATCATCTTAGGCTTTTATCTTTACAAACACACCCGCAGGCACGACCAAGCGGTTTAATATTTCAACTGTTCGGGCATTGGCCTCGTGAATATCTATCAGGCGCTTGTGCGTCCTCAACTCGAACTGCTCACGTGATTTCTTATCAATGTGAGGACTTCGTAAAACGGTGTATCTCTCGATACGCGTAGGCAGAGGCACCGGCCCACTAACACGGGCGTTCGTACGCCGGGCATGCTCAACTATCTCCTTGGCAGATGCGTCAAGAGCCTTATGGTCATAAGCTTCCATCCTGATTCTGATTTTTTCAGTTTCAGTCGCCATAGCTTGTCCTCATTCTTTCAGATAACGCCTTCTCTGTGTATACGCTACCCACTATACAGTAAAAACCGCCTCAGATTTTGGCAGGAAAGGCCTTTGTCCCGCTAAAAACCTTACGCGAGACGCCTTCCTTCAAGAATTCGGGTTCGGGTCATTTTGCGACCCTCCCAAAGCCTCATAAAGACTCTGGTACACCCCTAAATACTTAATAAAACCATCCTTGACTACCAAAATTACAGATATGCCACAGCCCAACTGGTTTACGCAAAGCCATCCCTGACGATGCTCGCTACGGCTGAAAAAATGTAACTGTATCAAGCAATTGAACTACTGTCAACAAAATATCAAAAAAAATTGCTTAAATATAAAAAAATAATGAACTTTTTAGCTATTATCATAGGATAAGATGCTTTGCAATCTGTTCCGGGATCTTTTCATAGCTCAGAGGCTCCATAGTAAAGGTACCTCGCCCGGATGTCACACTCCTGATTTCGCTGGAATAGCCGAACATCTCAACAAGCGGAACTTTAGCATCAATTATCCGAATATTACCATGCATCCGAGCATCTGTAATTACGGCTCTTTTCCCAAGCAAATTGCCTTGCACTGCCCCAAAATACGATTCAGGTACCGCTGTTTGAAGCCGCATAATCGGCTCAAGCAGGACTGCTCCTGCCTCCTTGAGCGCATTGTCAACCGCTATCGCCCCTGCCTGTTCAAATGCTATATCTGAAGAATCCACCGGATGAAAAGAGCCGTCAATAAGTGTAACTTTAACTCCCACAACAGGAAAACCTGCCAGCACACCGCTGCCCAAGGCATCCCTGATGCCATTTTCCACGGAAGAAATATACTCTCTAGGGACTTTATCACCACCAACCTTGCTTTCAAACTCAATATCACGGCTCCAATGCCCGTCCTCTGTCAACAACGGCTCTACCGTCAAAACAACATGCCCGAATTGACCGTGACCACCGGTTTGACGTACAAATTTACCCTCGGCCTTAGCCAACCTCGTTATAGCTTCTTTGTAAGCAACCCTCGGTTTGCCCACTCGGACGTTAATCCCGTCTTCCCGCACTAATTTATGCTGAAGTATTTCTAAATGCAGTTCACCCATTCCACTAATGATTGTCTGACCGGTTTCTCTGTCGATTTTGCTTTCAAATGTCGGATCTTCTCGCTTCAAAGCGGCCAAAGCTTCGGATAATTTTGTTTTGTCTGCTAAAGTTCTCGGCTCTATCGACATACTGATAACTGTTTGGGGAAATGTTATACTCGGCAGGCATATTGGCCTTTTGGTATCACAAATCGTATCGCCTGTGAGAGTTTGTTTCAAGCCCACAACTGCGACAATATCACCGGCACTCGCAAAGTCCAGAATTTTACGCTCATCAGCATGCATCTCAAATATCCTCGTGATATTTTCACGTTTCTTGCGACTTGCATCTAAAACTCTTGTGCCGGATCTCAATACGCCTTGATAAATCCTTAGAAAATTTAAATCGCCGTGTGTATCACTGGTAATCTTAAATACAAGAGCAACCAAACTGCCGTTTCGGTCACACTTAACCAATATCTTTTGTTGCTCATCGGTAGGTTTATGTCCAACTATATCGGCTTTATCCAGTGGAGAAGGAAGATACTCCACAACAGAATCGAGCAGTTTTTGAACACCAATATATTTCAGCGCAGAACCTACAAATACCGGATTAAGCTTATTAACTAAAGTCGCCTTTCTAATCGCTCTGTTTATAGCTTCAATCTCGATTGATTTGTCGTGAACATAGCTGTCCATTAGCTCTTCATCATGTTCGGCCGCAAGTTCAATTAACCGGTGTCTGTATTCTTCTGCGGTTTTTTGCATATCTGTGGGAATCTCGGTCTCCTCAAAAGTCGCTCCAAGCTTTTCACTTTTGTAGAAAATCGCTCGCATCCTTATAAGGTCTATTATCCCGGCAAAAGATTCTTCCGCCCCGATAGGCAGTTGCATTATAATTGGATTGGCGATGAGTTTATCGTGAATACTTTGAACCGACATCTCGAAATCGGCGCCAACCTTGTCCATCTTGTTTATAAAGCAAAGACATGGCAGACCGTATTTTTGGCCCTGCCTCCAGACGGTTTCGCTCTGGGCCTGTACTCCTTCGGAACCGTCAAATACTGCTACCGCTCCGTCCAGAACACGAAGAGACCTTTCAACCTCAGCGGTAAAGTCAATATGGCCGGGCGTATCGATAAGATTAATTTCAAATCCCTTCCACGGACATTTAGTTGCCGCTGAAGTAATCGTAATTCCTCTTTTTTGCTCCTCTTCCATAAAATCCATAACCGCCGTGCCATCATGAACTTCACCCATCTTATAGGTCCTGCCCGTATAATAAAGCATACGCTCGGTTACAGTCGTCTTACCGGCATCGATATGCGCCATAATTCCTATATTACGTATTTTG
>CAZTKW010000098.1:0-9206 GCA_964614315.1 uncultured Pirellulales bacterium | reverse complement strand
GCTTGGTGTTATATCTGTTCTGGATTTGGATGAAGTAGGAAGTGAGCCGCTTATAAAAGAATTAAAGGTTGAGGCCGAACTTGCAGAAAGGCTGGTTGCCGCCGCTGGTGAAGGAGTAAAGCGTCTGGCGCCTGAATCAAGACAAAAACAGGCCGAAGACCTGATGCAGCAGGAGAAAGAAAAGACCGAGAGCTAATAATGTTTTAATTCGTGGATAGAGAAACTAAAGACTGTAAAACACTATACGAGACACAAATTTGGCTGCTACAAGAGTTTACATTTTGGCAAAAGAGCTGGGGGTAAAAAGCACAGCTATCGTCAAAAAGTGCCAGGATGAGGGTCTGGACGTTAAGAATCATATGTCGGCGATTTCAGCCGGCCTGACTGCGACAATTTGCGAATGGTTCAGCGAGGGAGAACACACCACAACTGTTGAAGTGGCCGAAAAGGTGGATTTAACCAAAGTACGCGTTAAGAAAAAGCCCAAACGAAAACCGTCGGCCAAGAAAACAAAAAAAGAGGAGGAAGCTAAAAAAGCCAAGCCTGCAGAAAAGGAAGTTATTGCAGACCAAACCGAACAAACCGAGCCTGATCAGGTCGTTGCCGTAGTTACAGAAGAGTCCGAACCTGAACCGATATTACCTGCCGGACCGATGTTGGAAAAGCCCGAGCCGGCTAAACTTAGCGGGCCGCAGGTTATACGGGTCGAAGAACCGGAGCCGGTGCGACAACCCAGACCGAGAAGACGGATCCCGAGAACCAGATATGATGAGCCGATTACCGAGCCGTTGATACCTTATGAGCAGAAGAAAGATTCTTTAACTTCCACACCCGTAAAAGACAAGAAACGGTTACCAAAGCGGCCTAAAGACAGAACTCACGGACGTCGACAGGAGGACCAGGATATGGATGTCCGGCACGCCGGGACTAAATTTATCAGTCAGCGTCGCCAAAGGGATATTGAGGAAAGACAGGCCAGGCTTGATGCCGCCGGCGGCAGCGGCATTCGTTTAAGACCGTTACGGAAACTCGCTACCACTTTTTCCACAAAAGTTGCTCCGATTGTCAGGCCGACAAAAGTTTTTGTAAGCGAGCCGATTATTGTCAAGGACTTGTCCTCAGCTCTGGCGGTAAAATCATCGGATATTATCGCTAAATTGCTACAGCAGGACATCATGGTTACAGCCAATCAAGCTATAAGTTCCGATGTTGCGGAACTGATTGCTCTCGAATTTGGCGTTGAGTTGACCGTAGAGCGCAAGAGCACACTGGAGGAGCAGATACGTGCTGAATTTGAACAGTGTCAGAGGAAAAATCTTACGAGACGTCCTGTAGTGGCTACGATGCTGGGCCACGTCGACCACGGCAAGACCAGCTTACTGGATAAAATCCGGTCGACCCATGTTACAGCGGGTGAAGCCGGCGGTATCACGCAGCATATCGGCGCCTATCAGGTTAAAGTCGGCGACAGCAGGGTAACCTTTCTTGATACCCCCGGCCACGAGGCTTTTACGGCTATGCGTGCCAGAGGCGCCAATATGACAGATGTGGTGGTTCTGGTCGTTGCCGCCGACGACGGTGTGATGCCGCAGACTATAGAAGCGATAGCACACAGCAAAGCGGCGGGAGTGCCGATTATCGTGGCATTAAATAAAATAGATTTGCCGGGAATTGATCTTAATCGTCTTTACTCGCAGTTGGCTGAGCACGGCCTGACGGCGACCGAATGGGGCGGAGAGACTGAAGTTGTCAAAACCAGCGCTATTACTGGGGCAGGAATCACTGATTTGCTTGAACATATTGATTACATAACAGAATTACTCGAACTGAAAGCTGATGACGTAATTCCTGCGAGAGGCTGGGTTGTTGAAGCCAAAATGTCCACCAGGCGTGGAGTGATAGCGACGCTATTGGTCAAGGAAGGTCAAATAAACAGGGGCGATGTGGTACTGGCAGGCAGTACTTTCGGCAGAGTTAAAGCCTTGAAAAACAGCATGGGAAAAACCATAAAGACAGCTACAAGTTCTATGCCGGTGGAGATAACGGGTCTAAGCGATGTCCCACAGGCAGGCGACAGATTTTACTGTCTGGATGATATCAACAGGGCCAAAGTTGCTGCCGAGCAAACCCAAATGCTCTGGCGGGAAAGCTCACTGGCCAAACGAACCCAGGTGACACTGGATAACTTATTCACCCAGATAGAGGCAGGCAATGTAAAAGAATTAAATATTATTATACGTGCCGATGTGCAGGGCTCGGTAGATGTTCTGATAAAATATTTATCCGAGTTAAGCACCGATGAAGTGAAAATTAAAATTTTACATTCAGCTCCGGGTGGTATCACCGAAGGCGACGTTGTGCTTGCCGAGGCTTCTAATGCTATTATTATTGGCTTTAATGTAACCACGGAAGAAAAAGTAGCTAAAATCGCCGAGAACAAAGGCGTTGACATAAGGCTCTATACTATAATCTACCGTATAACCGAAGACCTGCAAAAATCTATGGTAGGTCTGCTTGAGCCGGAAGAAACAGAGAAGACCATCGGCAGAGCGATGGTAAGAACTATATTTAAAATTTCAAGAGTAGGCGCTATAGCAGGCTGTTATGTCAATGATGGCATCGCGAGAAAGAAGGCAAAGGTTAGGTTAATACGCGACAATATTATAATCAGGGACGATTTGGGCATAGAGTCATTGAAACATTTCAAAGACGATGTTCGTGAGGTTAAGGCCGGCCTGGAATGCGGTATTAAGATAGCAAAATTCGACGATATTAAGGTTGATGATGTTTTCGACTTCTATGAAATTGTCGAAGTAGCAAGAACCCTTTAAGTGTGCCTCGTGAAACTTGAAGCTAAATACGAGATGTGCTTGGCGAGATAAAATTTATGGCGACGAGGAGACAGGAAAAAGTGGCCCGCGTGGTAAGAGAAGCGGTCAGTGATGCTATTGCCAACCATCTTAACGACCCACGTATTGAGGGATTTGTCAGCGTTACAGAAGTTGATATGGCCGCTGATTTGCGCAGTGCCGACGTGTATATAAGTGTTTTTGGGGGGGGCGAAACCGCACAGAACAAGACTTTCGCGGCGATACAGCACGCAGGGAGCCGAATACAATCTCTGCTGGCCGGCAGAATCCAGAGTAAATTTTGTCCCGTTTTGCATTTTCGCAAAGATGAGAAATTCAAAAAGACACTGGAAACTATGAAATTGATAGACCTGGCGGTAGGTGAACCTGAAGATAAACAACAGGAATCAGCGGATAATCAAAAATGTTCCGAATAAGATGGCAGTTATAATCTGCATGTTACAGAGGCTTTTATGAAAGACAGTAAAGAATATTCTCGAAAAGTGCAAAAGTTATACCGCTCATTAAAACGTAAATATCCAAAGCCCCATAAGGTTATATATGAAGATCCGCTGGAAGCGCTTGTTTATGCTGTAATCAGCGAAAATATGCCTGGCAAAGCCGCCCAATCTGTAATAAAGAGGATTTCTGATAACTTTATTGACTTAAACGATTTGCGTGTTTCACTGTCGGCAGAGATTATAGAAGTGTTGGGTGAAGATACTTCCGTTACGCGAAATGTAGCTTCTTCGCTTACAAAAGCCTTAAGAGCGGTATTCAATCGATACAATACAATCAGCCTTGAAGAATTGAAAAAGATGGGCAAACGTCCAGCCAGACAGGCACTTGAGCAAGTAGAAGGCACCAGCACTTTCGTAGTGGATTATTGTATGCTCACATCTCTGCAGGGCCACTCGATTCCCCTTACAAAAAATATGATACGATACCTGAGAAACAACGAAATAGTTCATCCTGCCGCCGATGAACAGGAGATAGAAGGATTTTTAACCAGGCAGATTTCCGCTAAAAACGGATACGAGTTTTATGTTCTCCTGCGGCAAGAGAGCGAATCGTCCAAGGCTGGCAAGAAAGATGATGCCGAAGTAAATAAAATAAAAGTTGCCCTTAAAACAAAAACTAAAACAACAGCAACCAAAAGGAAAACGAGAAAAGTAAAAAAGAAAAAATAAAAAGAAAGGACAATTCCTTAAGATGTCTGAAGATATACTAAAATTAGGTATCCCCGCGGGTAGTCTGCAAAAGGCGACAATTGAAATTTTCGATAAGGCGGGTTTTGATATTTTGAGTTCGGAGAGGAGCTATTTGCCGAGTATAGACGACGGACAAATCGAGCTGACTATGCTGCGGGCGCAAGAGATGAGCAAATATGTTGTCGATGGCGTTCTCGATGCCGGTATTACCGGCTATGACTGGATAATGGAGAACGATTCGGATGTGGTAGAGGTCTGCGAACTTGCCTATAGCAAAGCCACGAGCAAGCCGACCAGATGGGTATTAGCTGTACCTGATGAGTCACAGGTTAAAAAGCCGCAGGACCTCGAAGGGGCAATAGTCGCAACTGAACTGGTTAACGTTACAAAAAAATATTTCGCAGATAAAAACATCAATGTAAGAGTCGAATTTAGCTGGGGCGCCACCGAGGTAAAAGCCCGGTTGGTTGATGGAATTGTGGAACTGACCGAGACAGGCTCGTCGCTAAGGGCCAATAATCTGAGGATAATAGATACCTTGGTAACATCCACGACGAGGTTTATTGCAAACAAGCAGGCCTGGCGGAATGAATCAAAACGCCAAAAGATAGAGAACGTTGCTCTGCTGCTTAATGCGGCAATTGAGGCCCGCAGCAAGGTAGGCCTGAAAATGAACATAAAGAAAGGCGATTTGGACTCGATATTGAAGATACTCCCCGCTGAAAAGAGCCCGACAGTTTCGAAACTGGCCGATTCCGATTATGTGGCAATAGAAGTGATTATTGATGAAAAAACAGAAAGGTCACTGGTGCCTGCTTTGAAGCGGGCTGGTGCGTCAGGTATAATCACTTATCCCCTCAACAAGGTCATCCACTGACCTGACAGTTTGTCGGCGCTCTATCTCCAATAGAGTTTTGAGCGGCAGAATATTATTTAGTGTCCTCTGGAGTTAGATAATTAAATTCGAAGAAGAAGCCATCCGGCCTGCTGATACCGTAAAAACTGGTCGAACCGAAATACTTGCGTATGGCATCGAACTCGGGTAAAAGACTGACATCAAACAGGCCTGACTGTGACAACATCAAACCCGGATTGGGACCGAGCGACAGACCCACCGAAGCAGTTGAATCCTTGTCTTTATCGCTTTGTTTCAGCATCTTCCAGAAAAACTCGCTCGAAGCAGAACTATCTTCCAGGCTGGCCAGCCCCACAACCGTTGGTATAGCCAGCTTGGCCGAAGTAAACCACTTTGCCGAATTTACTGATGTTGATTCGGTACTGCTCAGTGTGCGAATGGCCTGCTCGACAATTGGTTCGGTTGCAAAAATCAAATGAGTATCGGTTACAACAAGGGCTAATTTAGGCATTTGCGGAACAGCCGCCCCGGCATTTGCCTGCATTGGTGCCATACCGCCACCCAGAAGAGAAGGCAGGACCAATGGATTGATCAGATAAATTGTATGCCCCAGAAGCTCGCGCGTGGCGTCAGGGTCATTTGCGGAAAAAATTGTGTGCAGCCTTGATATGGACTTCTCAAGAGCGCTTCGATTATTCACCGCCAGGGCAAAAATAGTTTCGGTAGGCGGTTGTGTACCGGTACCTGAGAACGATTTATTGATGCTCTGGGCAAATATAATCTCAGAGCCTAAGTGGTCTATGAGATCGCCTTTCAGTTCAAGCCCAGCCTGACCGTCAGGACTTGGCGGTAAAATTGCGCCCAGCATTTTTCCCGCCAGCAGGGGATTGAAACTATATAATATCTTGTAAAGTTCGTCATAGAGCTTTTTGGGGCTTAAATTTAAAAATGTTAATGAATAGGCCGACGCCGGGACAAAACGCGGAGCCTTGATAGTGGCCGATTCGAACTCAAGGATTCGACAAACGCCTTTTTTTACACCGTTGATTTTCAGAGATGCTTTGCCACTCAACGAACTGCCGGGACGTCGAGCCAGGCCTGTCGAATAGCTTAAAGACATAACGTTGTCTAAGCCCAGATTATTTATCCACATCTGTGCCTGCCCGGCAGGTTCGGCGCCCTGAGTTTCGGCGATTATGGTCTTGATAATATGTTTTATATTGACATAAAGGTCAATATCGACAAGTTGCGACGGCCCGACTGTTGCGATAGCCGCTCTATAATCGCTGTCATCTGATAATGTAGCGCTGCCGGCGCCTTTGATTTGGGCAATGACAAATTTCAGAACTTCCATATCCTCGGAACCTATCAGGCAATCGTCAACAAAGCAGTAACTAAGGTTCGATGAAAAACCGTAGCCGAGCCTGGAAGAGTCTTTCCCGATTATTGTTTTAATCGTAACGCCCCGGTAATCTTCGGTTTTTTGTCCGAGGCCGTCCTCAACACCTTTTGTCACTTGTTTATCTACGGCCTCTTTGATTTTGGAGATGTTCTGGCCCCACTGGCTTATGAGCAGAGCCATCGGCTCTGTAGCATCTATCGCTTTTTTATTAAGCAGCAGGACAAAAGCCACCCTGCCCTGCGGAAGTATATCGGCATTGACAATCGCCTCGACAACGGCGTTGTCTGTCTTTTTAATCTTTTCCTGCCACTTCTCTTTTAAATTACCCACGAAACCCGCCATCGCAGGGTCCTTGTAAAGCTTGTAGAAATTGGTTTTTTCAAATTGCTGTTTGAGCTGGCTGAAATTATCAACCTCCACCAGCAGCACCGTCTCAGGAGGAACAAGCTTGGCCGCCTCCGGTAGAGCCTTGACTTCGGCTCCACTTAACGCCGATACGTATATGACAGAGATAACAACGGCTGCGAGCATTGTTCTTACACCACATTTCATATTAAAACCTTTCGATAGAAGTTCTTATAACTTTTTTGCCTGACTTTTTATCGGAGAAATTTCGGCGCGGCTTTATTGCGTCTTTTGTCCGGCTGAATGTATCTAAAGCCGGTGTTGGGATTGTCCTTGTCATATGCAAATGCATCGCGGTTTTCTATGAAATGCTTCACATAATCGATTGGTATGGCAAAACCCAGTCCTCCGAAGAAAATATATCCCATATTTGTGACGCCGATAACCTCACCTGCCAGATTGAACAGCGGCCCGCCGGAATTGCCCGGATTGATGTCCGCGTTGGTTTGAATATAAACCAGCCCCTCGAAAGCCCTGTTTATTGTGCTGATAACGCCGTTGGTTACCGTTCGCTCCAGCCCGAGAGGATTACCGATTGCAAAGACCCCTTCGCCGACTTTGATGCTTTCTATATCACCAAGGTATGCGTATTTGACCTTCGTCTCTCCCAGGTCTTCCACCTTCAGTATAGCCAAATCAACAAAAGGATTGATGGCTTCGATTTTGACTTTCTTGAATTTCCTCTTCTCAAACCCGTTCATTGCCTTCTCAAAGACAGTAACTTCAATTTTCGTTTCTTTCTCTATCACGTGATAATTGGTTATCAAGTACCCCTCTTCATTAAAGAAAAAGCCCGACCCCATTCCCGCTGGCGTTGAGACCTTCACAACCGCCTCCGAGACTGCCGCTACACCTTTTTCAATAGTTGTTTTTTCAAGGTCTGCTGTTCGGTATAACTTACTCGTATCTTCACGCGTCTGTTTCGTTTCCTGTGTGTCGTTGGCATCAACAGCCGAAATAGACAACTGGTCTGTGTATTCGTATTCGAGGACCTGTTCCTTCTGGATTGCCAGAACGTCCACACCGATATCTATATAAATGACAGCCTCTTTTTCAGTGAGTATATCACCGGTCAACGTCTGGCCTCCTTTGAGAACAATCGTATCACCCGAACAAAGCCCGTAAAAGCAAAAGAGCGCAAAGGCGCCTGAAAAGGCCGAACACCAAAGCCTGTATTTGCCTTCTGCATTTTGTGTTTTGTTAAACATAAATCTCTCCGAAATTAACATTTTTTATACTGCCGGAAACGCCCGTTATTGTAACGGCCACTAACCTTTGATGCAAATAGAAAGCTGGGTCAGCCAATACTCGGTATATTTTCTAAATGGGCTTAGAAGGAAGAAAAACGACCCAAAGAGCTTATCCTGTTGGCCCCATCTACTTACACCGGTTACGCAGTCTGGTTTGTCTGGAACCATCCCTTCGGTTTCCCTGTCAGAATTCTGCGAGTCCGGCGCCTTCTACCATTATGCACGGGATTATGGCTGGTTTTAGTTTGTTAGGCCGGTAGTATTGTTTGACCAGAGCCCTGTGGACAGCATCCGTGCAGCCTTTTTGTGCTACAATCATAATGCACCCACCCAGCCCGGCTCCGGCGATTTGCGAACCGGCGACACCAGGCACCGAGCATGCAATATCGACCATTTGGTCAATTTGGATGGTACTGCAGCAGTAACTGCCGGGCTGCAGGTACATTTGGGCTTTTAATACTTTATCGGGGTCCTCAGAAGCCAAGTCCATTATGAGTTTATTGAGGTATTCATCACTGCAGTTTGCTTCAGTTGTGGTGTACCTGCCGTCCCTGCCCGGTCTGCTGACTCTGTCGCCGTTATGGCTTACATTCATCAAAGTGCCAAACTGTTCCAGACGGCCCGATTCCAGATAGTCCATACATATCCTGCTTCTGACAATCTCGGCTGCTCCGAACAACAACACACCTCTGACATTGTAATACTTCGGCTCAGAATGCGTCGAGAAATTGGTCTCTATAATTTCATTATACTCACTCGACAGCATAGTTCTGAAATCTTTACGAGTCATAAGCTGAGGTATTTTCAGCAACATGCGATAAATATCACTCATACTACAGCCGAGTTTGTCTGGGTTTAAGTCGCGCACATATTCGACCATGCCGGCTATTTCCGGACACCGCTGTTTAAGCAGCGCAAGGCCAAGATTATAACTGGCGACTTTTGCGTTGAACGTATCTTTTGCCGAACTGCTTTTAGCAGCTTTTATGTGACTGTTTGCAATAATCACTTCGAAATCTCGAGGGGCGTCAATGATTTTTTCCAGTCTAAAGGGCAGATATCCCACGCGTGCAATTTTCCCTCTTTGTCCCAGATAAATCGCCGCGTGGTCACCGGCACCACCACGCGAGCCGACAAACCATTCTCCTTCACCGCAAAGGTCTATAAACTGCTGACTGGTGAGTTCAAAATTATTCAAGGCGATAGCCGCTTGTAAAGTCGCCACCACAATAG
>CAZTKW010000097.1:0-9220 GCA_964614315.1 uncultured Pirellulales bacterium | reverse complement strand
GGCGGGCAGAATAGTACCTCAGGAATCCGTAAGAATCAGCAAACTCATTGCCGATGGTTCATTCTTTGAAAATGCCGAATTCTTAAATCTAATCAAATACATAAAAGGCAACAGTGGTAAAATGCACCTTATAGGTCTGTGCAGCGATATAGGTGTGCACTCTCTTCTGAAGCACCTGTACGGCCTGCTCGAAATGGCAAAAAGAAATGACATAAAAGATGTATTCATTCATGCACTCACTGACGGCAGGGATTCACCGCCGGATAGTGGAGCCGGTTATATAGCCGACATTGAAACAAAAGCAAAAGAAATAGGTGTAGGTAAAATTGCGACCGTTATGGGTAGATTCTATGCGATGGACCGTGACAGCCGATGGGACAGAGTTCAAAAGGCTTATGAATGTATGAGGTTTGGCAAAGGTCTTAAGGCTGCCGATGCCGCAAAAGCGGTTGCTCAAAGCTACGAAAAAGAAATAACCGACGAATTCATTGAGCCAACTTCCATTGTTAATGGTGATGGCGAACCGATAGCTGTTGTCGAAGATGGTGATGGCGTAATTTTTTTCAACTTTCGTGGCGACAGGCCTCGTGAAATCACAAGGGCGTTCGTTGAGCCTGACTTTAAGGAATTCGACAGGACAACTCTGCCGAAAATATATTACGTCTGTATGACCGAGTATGACGCAACCATACCTACCCCGGTGGCGTTTCCAAAACCGCCGAAAATGCAAAATATCCTTGGCGCATACTGGGGCTCTCTGGGACTGAAACAGTTTAGATGCGCCGAAACGGAAAAATATGCCCACGTAACTTTCTTCTTCAACGATTACACTGAAAAACCGTTTGATGGTGAAGACAGACAAATCATCCCTTCACCGCGCATTCGGACATACGATTTGAAACCGGAGATGAGCGCCTATGAGGTTACCGACGTTGTGTTGGAAAGACTCGATTCAAATAAATATGATGTAGTAGTGGTTAATTTCGCAAATCCGGATATGGTTGGTCATACCGGTATATTGTCTGCGGCCATTAAAGCCGCCGAGGCGGTCGATGAATGCCTCGGCAAGATTCTCAACAAGGTCACAAGTTTGGGCGGTGCTGCTGTAATAACCGCCGACCACGGAAATTTTGAAAAAATGATAGACGGGGCACCGGACAAGCCACATACCGCGCACACCATTGGTGATGTGCCGTTAATTGTGTTTGGCCAGCGATACAAAAATAGAAAACTGCGGCAGGGCGGAAGACTCGCAGATGTTGGTCCTACGCTGCTGGAAATGATGGGATTGCCGCAGCCCAAAGAAATGACCGGCAAAAGTTTGTTGAAGGAATGATTATTGATTATCTTCAAGATTCTTTCAGGTAATCAATAACCAAATTGATGTGGAGCGGGGAAAAAACAATGGGCAGGATAGTTGTTCTTGACCGCAATATGATAAATATGATTGCCGCAGGCGAGGTAATTGAAAGACCCGCCAGTGTGGTCAAGGAACTGATGGAAAACAGCATTGACGCAGGTGCTGCAAAAATTGTCGTTTCCATAGAAGATGGAGGCCGAAAATTAGTATCCGTCACAGATGACGGCTGTGGAATGGACGCCGAAGACTTGGCACATGCATTTGAATCGCACACCACCAGCAAAATCAAAACCACAAGAGACCTCCAGAGCATATCAACACTTGGCTTTAGAGGTGAAGCATTGGCAAGCATCGCCTCCGTGGCACAAATCAAGGCAGTTAGCAGGACAAAGAGTTCGACCGGCGGCAACTGTATCGAGATTGACTGTGGAACTAAAACCGACATAAGCCCCTGCAGCACCGACTACGGCACTACAATACAGGTCAGAGACCTTTTCTACAAACTGCCCGCAAGACGAAAGTTCCTCAGAACCGCCAACACCGAAATGGGACACATCACCGAATATTTCACACGCATCGCTCTGGCAAATTGCGATTTGGCTCTTACGCTGATACATAACGGCAGAGAGATTTATCGCCTTCTTGCCAATGAAGGCCTTTCCCGCCGAATAGCTGAATTGTTCTCTTCCGATATTTCCGAAAACCTGATTGAAACTGAAAGCGACGAAAAAGCACTGCACATTTTCGCTTTGATGGGCAAACCGCGCATATCAAGGACAAATAACAAGTTCCAATATGTATTTCTTAACGGCCGATTCATCCGCGACAAATTTATCTCCCACGCAATCAAAGAGGCGTATAGAACGACCCTCGAATCGAACAGATACTCGGTTGTTTTTTTGTTCATTAAAATGCCCTGTGACCAATACGATGTAAATGTCCATCCCACGAAGATTGAAGTGCGTTTTTACAATGCCAATTTAGTTCATTCACAAATTCTCGGATGCCTGCGGGAAAGGCTCTTGGCAACAGATTTGCACATTGACGCTAAACTGCCGTCGGCAAAAGGCTCGGCTCAATTGGAACACAGCCGAAAAATCACCGACGCAATGGCCGAATTCTTCAAAAAACACAGACCAATACAAACACAACAGCAGCACTTGGGATTTCGTTCAACAACCAGGCAAACCAAAATAGCCGGCACCGAAAATATACCAACGATAGTAAAAGCTGCGATTAACGCCATTCAGATACACGACAGCTTCATAATCGCACAGACCGGCGATGGATTTATAATTATCGACCAGCACGCTCTTCACGAGCGCATAATGTATGAAGACCTGAGCAGGCGAATACGCTCAGGAAATCTTGAATCACAAAGGCTCTTGATACCGGAAAGCTTCGAACTGACCGAAACTCAGGCTGATACAATTAAAAACAATACGGAACTGATTGAAAAATTAGGTATCGAGCTTATACCGTTTGGGCCGAAGGCTATGTCCGTACAGGCCTTCCCAACTCTGCTGGCAAAGGCCGAACCGCTCGATTTTGTTCAGGATTTAATCGACTTGCTCACAGAAAAAGGTTCTGTCCTCGATGCTGAGAGATTGCTTGATGAGGTTTTGAATATGGCCGCGTGCAGGGCTGCAATCAAGGCTGGACAAAAGCTAAGTGGTGGTGAAATGGAAAAATTACTCACAGACAGAGAATCCGTTGAAACCTCAGGACGCTGTCCGCACGGCAGGCCTACAACAATTAAATTTTCGCTCACAGAGCTGGAAAAGCAATTTAAAAGAACATAATTATGAAAAAATTCAGCATCTTACTGGTGCCGATTGTTATAGTGGCTGGCTTTATTGTCATTAACCGGTACCAGAAGTTGTTAAACCCGCCTACCGATGAAGAGCAAGTCAAAAAGCCTTTGGTTTCAGCACAAAAAAGCCGGAACAAAACAACCCGGACGAATAAACCGCAAAGAATTGTCTCACTCGCCCCCAATATTACTGAAATTCTTTTTGCTTTGGGACTCGATAAAGAAATCGTAGCAGTCTCCAGCGACAGTGATTATCCTGTTGGAGCCATAAATAAGAAAAAAGTGGGGACATTCTGGCAGCCGAATACCGAGGCAATCATAGCTTCAAAACCGGACATGGTAATCACACTCTGGTTCGAGCAGCAAAACCAGGTCGCAGAGACCTTAAAAAGGCTTGGCTATCCGGTCTTGACCTTGAAGATAGAGAAAATAGAAGAGCTTTTGACTGCCATTCAGGAAATCGGAGTTGCCACAGGCTCGAAACAACGCGCCGAACAGCTTGCTAAAGAAATCAGCACTCAACTGAGCGATTTGCAGTCTAAGTTCAGTTCAGTTTATAAGGTCAAGGTTCTGTGGGCGGTACAGCCTGAGCCTTTGCGGGTCGCCGGAAGAAATACATTTGTAAATAAACTGATTGAATTGGCTGGCGGAGAAAATGCTGTCGGTCAAACAATCCAGCAGTATCCACCAATCGGCACTGAAGAGCTTCTTGCCTGTGGTGCCGAGATAATAATCCAGTCGGCAATGGGAACAGCCGGCACATCCCAGCAGCAGAAAACGGCAGAGAAATTTTGGAGCAAATTTGCAGCATTGCCGGCGGTCAAAAACAACAGAATTTACGTTGTCCAGCCGGATACTGTGCTAAGATTGGGACCAAGGTTATGTCAGGGAATCGAATTGATTGCAAACTGTTTACACCCCGATGAAAACAGATAATAGAAAACTAAACGCTTTATGCAGAATTAATGACTGAAACTCTAACATCAAAAAAACTGGCAATTACGTTTTGTTTCTGCTTACTTGCCCTTGTGGTGGTGATGGCTTTATGTGCTATGGTCGGAACGCAAAAAGTCTCTTTAGCAAAAGCTCTCTCTGGCCCGGCTGATACACCGGGAGAAAACATCGATTATGAAATTCTCATGGGTGTCAGACTGCCGCGAGTGATTTTGGCTGCTCTGGTGGGAGCGGCTTTGGCCTGCTGCGGTGTCGTATTGCAGGCGATTTTACGAAATCCACTGGCCGACCCCTACATCCTCGGAATATCCAGCGGCGCAGGTTTAGGCGCAATTATTGCAGTTTTGTCCGGCCTGACCTGGAGATTCTGGGGTGGCTCGCCAATTGCCATTTTTGCTTTTATCGGTGCTCTTATAACCGTTTGGCTGGTTTGGGGTATCGGCCATCTGGCAGGGGGGGGAAAATCACAGGTAACAACTTTGTTGTTGGCTGGTGTGGTGGTAAACGCTTTTTTTGCAGCGGTTATTATGTTTTTGACATCTATTGCAAAAAGCGACCAGGTACATTCGACAATATTCTGGCTGATGGGCAATATAACGGAAAAAAGTCACTCGGTATTATGGGTCAGTGCAGCCTGCATCATTGCTGGAATAATCGCCTTATTTAGTATTTGCCACAAGCTGAATGTTCTGACTTTCGGACAGGACCAGGCAAAGGCCCTTGGTGTTGACACAGCCGGGACTCAAATAACTGCTTTTGGGCTCGCTGCTTTTATAACTGCAATAGCGGTGAGCCTAAGCGGCCTTATTGGTTTCGTGGGCCTCATAGTTCCTCATGCGGTTCGGTTGGTATTCGGCCCTGACCATCGTCGCTTGCTACCTGTCAGTGCGATAATCGGAGGCGCATTTTTAGTTGTCGCCGATACAATCGCCCGGACAATTGTTGCACCGGCCCAACTGCCGGTGGGAGTTATTACAGCAATTGCCGGTGGCCCTTTTTTCCTGCTTTTGCTTGCAAAATACAGTCGAAAGGTCAGCTGGTTAAAATGAGCGGTATTATAAAAGTTGAAAATCTAAGTTTCGGCTATACGCCCCAAAGTGCAATTTTGAAGAATTTTAATTTCGAAGTTGACCGGGGTGCATTTGTCTGTATAGCCGGACCAAATGGAGCGGGAAAAACAACTCTGCTGAACCTGCTTTGTGGTCTGCTCAGCCCCAAGGCAGGGCACATAGAAATCGATGCTGCCACGATAAATTCATACTCAGTCAAAAAACTGGCTCAAAAAATTGCCGTCGTACGACAGGAATTTGTGCCGGTTTTTGATTTTACCGTTACAGAAACAGTCTCGATGGCAAGAACACCGTATTTGGGCAGATTAGGCTTTGAAACTGAACCAGACACCGAAATTGTAAAAGAGGCCCTTCAGATAACTGACACGTCACAGTTTGCCTCAAGAACTTTGTCAAACCTCAGCGGTGGTGAGCGGCAGAGGGTCTTTATTGCAAGGGCATTCGCACAAAACACAGACATTTTGCTCCTCGATGAGCCGACAAGCCTTCTTGATTTGAAACATCAGGTTGCCATATACGACCTGCTAAAAACCGCACAGCGGCAAAAAGGCAAAACAATCGTAGCTGTAACGCACGATATCAACCTGGCCGCTCAGTACTGCGACGAAGTTCTCCTTCTTGGAGCCGATAAAAGCTACCAGGCCGGCAGTACCGAAAATGTTTTTTCCACCGAGCAAATCGAAAAAGTTTTTGGTGTCAAAACCTTTACTGGCAGGGTGGGGCGGGAAAAATTTTTCATCCCTTTGGGCAAATTGGCAAAAGATTGGCCGCAAATATCCAAAAATCTCAACAGTGAAATGTAAAAATGGCCGAAAACAGCTTGTTACCCTAACTATCTGTTTTTAAGGAGGTTAAAATTAAAGGGCATAATTAGTTTGAATTGTTGAACTTTGCTTATTATACTTCCGTAGTTTAGTGGTACAACTTTGTACAAAATAAGGTTGTTATTGGCTGATATAAGTTAATATGTTATAATTAGGTTTTCTTTGACTAACAAATAAAGGTAAAGGCTTAGTATATAAGAAGGGTGTAAAAGCAAGTGGCACAGAAACGAAAGAAAGTATCAAAGACAAAAGTAAACTCAACTCGGAAGAAGAAAGTTCGCTTGAATGTTGCTGATATCGAGCATTTCAGGCAAATATTGTTGGAAAAACGTCACGAAATCATCGGTAATGTCAATGAAATGAAGGATGAAGCTCTAAAAAAATCTCGCTTGGATGCAAGTGGAGATCTCTCAAGTATGCCGATACATATGGCTGATATCGGAACAGATAACTATGAGCAGGAATTTGCTCTCGGATTAATGGACAGCGAAAGGAAACTGCTGAATGAAATCGACGATGCACTTCAGCGTATCGAGAACAAAACTTACGGTATTTGCGAAGCCACAGGCAAACCTATAGGAAAAGCTCGGCTCCAGGCACAGCCTTGGGCCAGATATTGCGTCGAGCATGCAAGAATGCTCGAACAGGGCCTCGCAACAGAATCGCAGGACTACGAGACCGAAGCCGAAAAATAAACAACAGATAATTCATTTCAAAAACCATAGCAGCGGGGCCTCAAAGAAAAAGAGGTGCGACATTAATAAGCTTAGCTTTAGAGCATTAATACTGACTTGGTCACTGATGTTGTCTCCCTTTTTCGCATCTGCTCAGGAGCAAAACAAGTCGTGGCCGCCGTCATTCATCCATTCTAAAATTGCATCCACCATGGGTGGATGGCATGCCACAACGCGAGGCACTATACGATTGGTCTTCATGCACGATGGTAAATGGCTTGTTTTTCGCGGCCGACCGGATACTTACCATTTTTCACAAGACGGGCTCAAATGGACGGCAGCAGAAGCTGAACAGGCCAGTCGCAGCCATTTGGTTTGCGGCAATACCATTTACACATTTTACTCTGTGTTAATTGAACCGGAGCCTAAATGGACTTATGACAAATTTATCTGTCAGGGAAGCATTTCGGATAAGATGATTCAATGGCAAAGCCCGCACAAAATCGATACACAACTTAGCTATTATAACGACCTGCAGCAGGACACAAACGGCTATTTTACGATGACCGGCCGGGCTGCGTTTAGTAACGACAAAAACGAATTTATCGGGACAGAGGTTTTGTGGAAGCGCAGCGAACGCCCCAACGATATCTCGCAGTGGCAGCCGGACGTACGCTGTATTAGTCACAGAAGTGATAAGCCGACCGGCGGTGATTCCTGGAAGAAAATCGGCAGCACTGCACATGAAAATATGACACTGGAAAACGGCAAAAGTTATGTTATCGCTATGATGACGGTAAACGGAGAAGGTAAACTGTACGGAAATTTGTTCGACGGCGAAAAATGGACAGCGGTGGAAACCGAAATCGCCACGGGGATGTCGACCTGGGCAGGCACCGACCGGCGGATGTGCGCCGCTTTTGATAAAACCGCAAAGGTCATTCACCTGGCCTATGTGGATGGCGTCGGCAATATATGGTACCGCAATTCCAAGTCACCCTACAGCACCAATGACTGGTCCAAACCCATCAAACTTCAACCCTTTTACGGCTGTACTAAGTCTCGATACATCACATCAGCCTGCTCACGTGTATATTCTATTTGGTAAAACACTCTTTGAAGACAAAAATGATTTGCGCAATACTTATGGATCGCTATATCTGCAGCGTTTCGACGGTCAGTCGTGGACCGAGCCTGTATTAGTAAGTGAACCGGGTACGGAGGATAACTGGTATCCGAATATGAACGCAGATATAGCAGAAGGTATCGGAATCCTTTATCTAAAAGGCTCAGGACGCTCTCAGGTAGGCAAACCACCGCTGGATATTATGTTCTCCTGCACCGGTTCTCCGAATACTGTTCGGGCAAGATGAAAAACAATATGAAACACAAATGTCCAATATGCCATAAAACTGTCAAATCGCTTCCTGAAAAACAAACCGAAGATCCAGAATTCTTTCCATTTTGCTCCGATAGGTGCAGATTGATAGACTTGGGTGTTTGGCTGGACGCAGAATACAAGATAATATCAAAACTGCCGAATGATTCCTCAGATACCTCTCATAACTAGCATCAACAGGACGCGACTTAAAAATATTATAAAATCTGTTGAAACCTCCCAATAATAAAGTATATATATACACTGGTATCTGTGCCTTATAAAAATATAAATTCCCGCCTGCTGGGAAAAACCTTTTTTTGAAAGGACAGAAAATGAGCAGCGAAGAAAAACATCCATTTTTTTTTGATAGACTTCTTTTTCCAAAAATTTTTCAGACTTTTAAATTAGCCGTTAGACCATCAAAATTAATAATTGCATTTCTTGCGATAGCTCTTATATGCTTGGCTGGCTCCATTATGGACCTCAGTAAAACCGTTGTAACTGCTCCAAACGGTGATACCGAATTGCAGGCCTATCTTTCTGATTCCGCGCTAGTGCGGCAATTCATCACAGCAAACGAGGGAACACAACAGAACAGAGGCGTATTTTCTACACTTTGGCAGTTTGGCGCAGAAAAGTTTCATGGCATATTAATCTCACTCTCCGACTTGGATATCCCCGGTACAAAGGCTAACGTTAATGAATATATCAAAGCCATAGCGTGGGCTTTCAAATACCACATAACTTATTGCATTATTTTTGGCCTGATAAAGCTTGCCGTTATAGCCCTTGCCGGCGGTGCTGTTTGTCGCATTGCAGCGCTGGAATTTGCAAGAGATGAAAAACCAGGCCTCATCGAGGCATTAAGATTCGGAAGAAAAAACTTCTTTAATTTTTTCGCTGCTCCTTTGTTCCCTGTTGTATTAATCATCCTCGTGGGGCTTTTCATTGTTCTCCTCGGAGTAATATGTAATTTGTGGTGGTTTGGCGAACTGATAGCGGGGATTTGTGTCCCGTTTGCTTTGATAGGAGGGGCGCTGATTGCGGTTGTTTTGATAGGAACCATTGCCGGATTTGGCTTGATGTTTCCTGCTGTTGCCTATGACGGTTCAGACTTTTTTGATGCAATGGGGCGGGCATGGCA
>CAZTKW010000096.1:5772-9280 GCA_964614315.1 uncultured Pirellulales bacterium | reverse complement strand
AAATTTGGGGCTGCTGCCAGCACCGCAGTATATTGCACCGCCTCGCGCCCATCCGCCCCAGCCTCCACGACCGGCATTATGTGTTTGGTCAGCATCGCCGCCTCTGCCGCCGCCGCCACCGAAAATAGAGTTGTCTCTTATTATGCAGTTTTTGAAAACCGGGCCGCCGCCAGCATAGATATAAATTATGCCCCCTTCGGCAAATCCGCCATCAGTGCCATTTTCTCCCTCGTTAGCAGGACCTGGAGTAGCAATACCCCAGTGGCTGTTCTGGAAAGTCAGCCCGTTTATTATTGTACCTCTGTCGGTATCAGGCCCAAGAGTAAGGGCCGGACCAGCATATTCAGAGCCGTCAATAATCGTCATTGCAACCCAGTTCGGGTCGTCGGGATGTTTTGACCTAATTGTAATGGATTTGTTTAATTCGTATTCATATCCCGGTAGACGCCACACACCGGTATCAACCATAATTACATCACCATCTTTAGCAGCATAAATTGCATCCTGGATGTTCTGGTAATCACCGTCAGGGCCAACTTCAAAAGTGGCTGCCTGTTCGAACTCAATGCCTATATGTTCGTCACTGAAACTGACGACAACAGTATTCGTTGTGGCGGTGGAAGAATCGTCGTCGGTCCCGTACCAGGCCCTGACCCGCCAGCCCGCACGCGGGGTGGCAGTAACATTAACTACCGTACCGGCATAATAGCGGCCGTTGCCGTTGGGGGGCGTGATGATGTCAACATATCCATCACCACTATATACCTCAGCAGTTACCTCAAAATCATCAAGAGTATCAATATCGGCATAATGATAGCCGATATCCACGATACTGCCTCCGTCGAGCACATTATGGACGTCCGTTGTATAATTGCCCATATTGGTGCCGGCTGTAACAAAAATGGTGTCCGCAATAGCGCTTCCTCCATCGATAGCGGGATTTTGTCCAGCAACCTGATTAAGGTAGTAGTCGCCAAGCGGCCAACCGGTTACAAACAACTCCAGGTTGTTCTGTTCTGTTCTGCCTATATTCAAATGAACATCACTTTCACTTACGCCATCTATTTCAGCATCATTGTAATCAACGGGCGAACCTGAATCGCCATAACCATAGAACGCACCGTGAGGGTTATTGTTGAACAGGCTGTATGTTACCTCTGTCCCATTGTCTCTGTTTTCATATACAGCGTAGTTATAGCACTGGTCGAAGATGCAGTCTTTTATCACTGCTGAAGATTCCCAGTCACAATATATACCTCCTCCGAACACATCGGCCCAGCTCTTGCTGAAGGTACTGTTTGTGATGTGGGCGTCGGCATCGAAATAAACAGCTACGGCACCTCCGTCACCTCTTGCCGAATTGTTTGCGAAGAGGCAGTTAACAATCGATGGAGAGTTATTGCTGGATAAATAGACCGCGCCGCCGGAGCCACCGGTGGCTGCAGCGCTGTTTTCACAGAACATATAATTTGTTATCCTGCCTGATACCGTTGCACAGAAAAGCCCGCCGCCGTCGGCGTTGACCGCCGTGGCGGTATTGTTTTTGACAGCGCCGACATTCATCTCCAAATCGCCGTAAACCATGGCCATGCCTCCGCCGTGTTCGGCGGTGTTGCCCATTATATAAGAGTCGGCAAATTCGGCGTCAAAATTCTTAAAGTAAACAGCTCCGCCGATAGTGGAGCTGTTGTTGGCAAAGCTGCAGTTGTAAACGTACTGATTTAGCGTGGTATTATCATCAAGATAGCAGTTTACAGCGCCACCATAGCCAACTGCAGTGTTGGCACTGAATGAACAGTAGTCGAGCGTTACATCACTCTTGCAGTTCAAACCCCCGCCTCCCTGCCCGAAATCACCGGAGCTGTCACTGGAATTTGTGCGGAAAGCACTGTTGGTTAAGATTACATCCACACAACCAGGACCTATATACATTCCGCCACCGTTCAAAGTAGCTTTATTGCCGACAAAACTGCAATAATTAACATTTATACCCTCGGCTCCAGATACCAGGTAAACACCACCGCCGAGGTTATCGGTGAAATCACAGTTCTGTAGACGGACATCTTTATTGTTGATTTCCATGTGGATTCCGCCGCCCTGATAGTAAGTTTCAACGTCACGGTAGAAACTGTCGTAAAGGTCGGTCGGCACAAAGCCATAATAGAGGCCGTATGCGGCATTACCGCTGAAATTACAGTCAACAACGTTCGGTTCGCACTGCTCGCTGTAATAAATTCCACCGCCATAGCCCAATCCGAATGTGCCGGAGGATGGAAATGTGCTGGGGGGTGGATATAAAGGAAGATAATCATTTCCTAAAGCTCCGTCTGTAGCACGCGGAGTATTAACATCACCAAAACCAATCTCACCTCCAAGACCACCGACACCTCCTGTAGCAATATTATTGATGAATTGACAGTCTTCGATGTTTGGTTTTGCCTGCTCGTCGAAGTATATAGCTGCACCATACCCGAAACCAAAAGCCGTCCCGCCGTCACCACCGCTGCTTTCAACCCCGGCGGTACCCGGGCTTCCTCCGTCGCCGCCATCTCCTCCTGTACCTCCGCTGACTCTATTGTCTTTAAACAGGCAGCCGGTAACAATCGGGCTGCACGTGGTATCGCAGTAAATAGCACCTCCGTAGCCGCTGCCCGAACCGTTTCCGCCGATACCGCCGTCCTCACCGTCACCGTTTGCATCTAAGCCCCCGTTAACACCGTGCCCGCCGTAGCCGCCGGTGACTGTGCAATTAGTGATAACGCAGTTTAAAATTGTGGGACTGCTGCTGTTCTCAATCAATATACCGCCGCCGTAGCCGTCGCCGGAAGCATTAAGGCCGTCGGGGTCAACCACTCCGTTGGGGTCGATATAATTACCCCCATAGGCACCAGCGACAAAGCCGTTTGTTATTGTCAGGCCGGCAATTACGGAATTGGCATCCTCGCCGTTTCTGAAAATAAACCCGCGATGGTTGGTCACTTCCGTTCCACCGCAGTCGATAACAGTTTGAGCTACTATAGCCGGGTCGTATGGGTTCTCGCTTCTTATCGTGATGGATTTCCCCTGGAAATCGATATCAACATTGCCCGGTCCTGTATATGGGCTGGTTTTGGGTTTAATGATAATAGTATCTTTGTCATACGCCGCTGCGACAGCCGGCGCAATGGTCACAAAGTCCCCTTGAGGACCGACAGTAATATTTGTCGGGGGATGGTACTCGAATTGGACCGTAACCGTCTTATCATCATCCATAGTAACGAGATTGCGCATACTTGTGGATGTATCATCATCGGTACCGTTCCACTTCTTGACTACACAGCAGTCATACGGTTCAGCATACAGGTTTACCACTCCCCTGGTGGTAAAGGTAACAGGAGTACCCTCAGCAACATGCCCCTCTGCCCTGAGAGAGCCGTTTCCGCCTATCACTTGAATCGTCAACTCCTGCAAAGTGGTCGGCACTCTGGGGTCGTAGTGATAACCAATATCAATGTCGCCCGAATCCTCA
>CAZTKW010000096.1:0-5762 GCA_964614315.1 uncultured Pirellulales bacterium | reverse complement strand
AGAGTATCAAGCTCAATCCCCTTGAAGGCTCCTCAACATGGTCAATCCGAGTAGTAAGCCCCAAGCCAAGACTTGTTATGTTCCCTGAGCCTTTATCGACGCAGGGACTGTTCTGGTCCTGTCCTGACGCCATTTGACTGAGGTAATAGTCGCCCAGAGTACCGCTGATAAACAAAGGATTGCCTGTTACATTGGTGGGATAACGCGGGTCTCCGGCATCATCCCAATTCAGTGTACAGTTGTAATAAGGGTCGGTGGGATGGGTATCGACGTATATCCCCGTTGCACCACCCTGAACGTCGCTGTACGTAATATCCAGCGTTGAAGGTCTCGGGTCCTGTACGCTGCTGGTGCCGATATAAGCCTGCGGACCCCAGCTGCCCAAGTTGTCCCAGAGAATAGTGTTAAGTACTCTGGTGTAATTGCCATAGCACAGGTGCAGTCCGCCGCCATTGCCGTAAGTCGTGTTGCCCACGATGGAAGAATTGACGATAAGCGGGTCGGAGTGCCAATTGGCCGAAATTGCTCCTCCGCCGCCGGTGCTATTGTTATCGGTTATCACGCAGTTCTCAATCAGAACCGTGTTGCCGTCGGAGATACTGTCGCCATCGATGTATTTGCTGGAGATATAGATTCCCCCTCCAAAGCCATTCGCATCGTTATTATTTATCTTGCAGTCGAAAATTGTGGCATTGGCTCCAAGAGTGCATATTGCGCCTCCCTGGCCAAGCTGCCCGAAAGCATTGTTTCCGGTGAAAATGCTTTGGGAAATCTCTGAGGTGTTTCCAACGAAGAGCATTCCGCCGCCGTGGTAGGCCAAGTTATTCACGAAGTTACAATCGACAACCAGCGAATCTGCCCATCTCCACCACATTGCCCCGCCGATGGTGGCCCTGTTATCGCTGAACGAGCATCTTTCAAATGTCGGCGTCGCATCGTCCTCAAAGGCTATCGCTCCTCCAAAGCTGATGTACGGGTCATAGTTAATCGGTATTACGTCATCTGCAAAATGTGAGTTCGGGCCTGCGATGTCGGCTTCGTTATCAATGAAAGTGCAGTCTGTAAATGATGCAGAACTCTCTTGCGCTATATAAACCGCACCGCCAAAACTATCGATTTTGTAATGGTCTAACGGCCATGTGGAAGTGTAAGGTTGACCGCTGATGCCACAACTACCGCCGTAAGTGCGGCTGCCGGTGAAAATACAGTTCTCGAATTCCGGTGAACTGTCTTCACCACAATATACCGCACCGCCGTAGCCGGTGTACTTCCAGTAGGGTTGAAAAGGTCCGTAGTCCCAAATCCAGGAATTCTCGTCCCAATAATCCTTCTCTGACCAGTTTCCGCCGTGACCACCGGGATTAGCGCCGCCATTGCCTCCGTCACCACCACGAGCCCAGCAATTGACGAAAGCACAATTCTTAAATACCGGAGTGCCGTTGTCCCCAATTGATACTGCACCGCCATAGGCCGGGCCTGCCCAGCCACCGTTACCTGGCGAACCGCGAGGGTCAACTCCACTATTACCGTTGCCGCCAGTGGCACCCCAGGCGTAACAGCCATCGAATACACAGTTAAAAACAGAAGGAGAAGCGTCGCCGATTAACTCCATACCTCCACCTGCATGGAGGTTTCCGGGAGGACCATCGTTTCCAGCTCCTTGGGGAGTAATCATAAACCACCGCACCAGCACAGAATTTCGGATAGTCAGACCGTTTATAATTGTACTGCGGCCTACATTCGACATCACAAAACGGCCATCAATAACCGTAGCCGCAAGGTCATCCGGAGTTCGGCTTGTTATGGTAATGGCTTTGCCATCTACTTCAAGTGTATTACCATAAGGATGCTGACCAGGCTCATAGGAATAGACGCCCGGGTCGATAATAATGATATCGCGGTCATGCGCATCATAGATAGCCCGCTGTATTGCCGTCCAGTCGCCTCCGACATTGAGAGTCTGGGGCGAATAAAACTCAACATCGACATGCTTATAGTCGTCCATAGTCACGGTATTAAAGCGTCCTGTCGCGTAATCGTCGTCCGTACCGGACCATATAATAGCATCCGCCGGATTGGCCGGAGTAGCAACCAGGTCCACCACCGTGCCAAAGTCATATACATGTGTAACACCCGGCACCGGCACAATCGTCCCGTTGCCGATGACCGCAGTCGTCAAACTGGGCCGGGTAGTCTGAAATTCGACGGTAACTATCTTGTCCGAATTCATAGTCACCCTGTTATTGTTAGGGTCGTTGGGATTCAGGAAAGGCACGCCGTCGGTGCCGAGCCATTCTTTAACCCTGTATCTGTTGTTGGGGTCGTTAACATCATATACCGGTATCGCATGCAGTTCCACTACCGTACCCTGGTTGACCATTCGTATGTTCGGGGCCTCCATGCTGAACGGGTCGCTACCTGTTGATGCCGCCACAAGCCTGCCGTTGGTACCGTAACCTGCATCCACCACCTGAATAATCAGTCGGTACTTTAACGGAGCAGCCGGCGGGCTTGCCTTGTAGTGATAACCCATATTTACACGGCCCTTATCGCCATTGGCTGCAACGGTGCCCTCATCGGCAATGTGGTCGGTTCGCGTCGTAACGGAAAAACCAAGAGCCGCAGCAAGTGCGTCGGCATCACCTAATCCGGCATCAATGCATGGACTGTTGGCATCGCCGGGGTTAACATTCGGGTCCACAATATTCCCGGTGGAATCCTGTATCTGCCCTGCCTGGTACTGGCTAAGGTAATAAGTCTGGTCAAAGATACTCGTGCTGTCCGTAGTTGTTATGAACATCGGGTCCAGGTCAATGTTGCCGTTCATCCAAAATAGAGCGGTATAATTTTGAGTTGGGTCTTCTAAAAAGACCCCGTCTTCACCACCCTGAATGTCGCTGTAATACACATCGACGTCTGCCCAAGAACCGAATGGGTCCGAACCTCGCATCGTACCTACCGCGATTTGTGCCCCGTTTGGGGCGGTATTATTCCACAAAATGCTGTTTATTATCTCAACCCAGGCACTGTATTCGGCGCAGCTGACGCCGCCACCGCTGCCGTTGAGGGAAAACACCGAATTGTTGACAACCGTGCAGTTGGTCATTATAGCATATGCACCACCATTGCACGAAAGCCCCGCACCTTCGACACGCGCGCTGTTGTCGGCTACAAGGCAATTGTGAATATCCTGTGGAATATAGCTGGTCCAACCTTCAAAGAAGATTGCCCCGCCGAAGTTATAGGCATAATTATTTATCATAACACTGTTACTGAGTGTCCCCGGGGTGTTCCAGAAGGCCATCCCTCCCCCAAGCCCTGAAGGACCTGTCGCCACATTGTTCTTTAGTGTGCAGTCCCTAACATTGGTTACACAGCAAAAGCCGTTGAGTCCGCCGCCTTCGTCGGCGCTATTGCCGTTGAATATGGTCTCACTTACTGTCAGAGTCGTCTCGTCCAGATATACTCCGCCGCCATAGAGTGCAACATTACCGTTGAAGGCGGAGGTGTCAATATTTACAGTCGCGCCCAACGTTTCCGTAACATCACCGCTGCGAAGACCGCCGCCGGCGCCTCTGGCGATATTTTGGCTTATATTGCAGTCGCTAATCGTCAGCACCCCCCCATGGTCATACCAGATACCCGCGCCATCACCGTTGGTGGAATTATTGTCATAAATATCTGCATAATTGCCTTCTATAAGGCAGCCAGCAACTGTAGCGTTGGTACAACCCAAATAAAGCGCGCCTCCATCGCCGTCGGTAGCGTTACCGCTGAACGTACTGCCGCTGACATCAGCTGTGCCGGTGCCCAGCGCGTAACACACTCCACCGCCGCCCGAATATGTGTTGCCGCGATAACCATTTTGCCCAGCAGGCTGATCAGGCACTCCCGGAAAACCAATACCACCGCTACCACCATTTCCAAAGTTACCAAAGTTCACGGAAACAGCGTTATTGTCCACAATGGTACAATTACGGATAACCGCATTACTTCCTGACGCACAATATATCCCGCCTCCGAAAACTTTCCCAGCATTGCCGCCGTCGCCACCTCTACCGCCGGGAGTCGGATTAAGGTAGTTCGGGTCGGGAAAAATGGGAGGAACACCATCTGCACCAGCTCCACCGTCTGCGCCATCACCCGGCGGACCCGCAATCACGATACAGTTTCTTATCGTGCATCCGTCGATAAGCGGATGACTCGTCTGGCCACAATAAATCCCGCCTCCAAAAGCACCTCCACCGTTACCGCCATCGCCCCCACCAGTGGGAGAAGCAGTCGGGTCGTTGACATCGCTGGGAGTGCCTTCCTGGCCGTCATCACCATCGGCACCATCACCGGCATCACCGCCTTCAACAGTACAACCGTCAATGACACAGTTGCGAATAGTCGGACTGGAGTTAACACAGAATATTGCTCCACCATATTGTTCGTTACCGTCATCTCCATCGTCACCGGGCAGGCTGGCGTCAAAGCCAGGCAAGCCTTTGAGGTAACCGTTTATGATTGTTATGCCGGCTAAAATACTATCTGGTTCTTCATTGCTATGGAAAATAAAAGCACGAGTAGGCTGATATGGGTCCGGAGTGCCCTGGCAGTCAATAACGGTGGCAGCCACTATGCTTTCGTCCTCCGGGTCGGTACTTCTTACCGTAATAGCTTTGCCGCCAAAGTCCAAATTTACATTGCGCAGCCCCCTGTATGTATAAGGCGGAGTCGGGTAAGGACTGATTTCAACGATATCACCATCTACGGCCGCATCAATAGCATCTTGAATTCTCAGGAAATGGCCTGGTACGGGAAGAATTCTCGGCCCGGCCACCAGGGCGACATAGCCTGTGGTTGACCAGCCCGTTTCATTTTGAGCAGCAGATTTATCACGAGCCTTGAAGCGAAAAGCATACGTGTTACCAGCAATAAGACCGGAACTTACTATCCACATCTCTTCATCCTGCCAGCCGCTGCTAAGACCGGTACCGGTAGTCTCTTCAAAATAGTATTCCACGCCGTTCTCATCGAGAGCTGTCCTGGCCATCATACGTATTACCGGCGGAGTAAGCCCTTTAATACGCGGTGGTATCTTCCACCGGCCCGGGTCAGGGAAAGGAGCAGAGGTATCTGTGCTTAAATCGGTAGTATCAGACAAAGCGCTTGACCAGCCCGTTTCATTTTGAGCCGGAGATTTGTCTCGAGCCTTCACTCTGAATGTATACGGAGTGTCTTCATCAAGACCGGTCGCCTCATAAACAACGGCGTCCTGCCACGGACTATTGAAATCACCGTCGGTAACACATTCGAAATAGTACTCTACCCCGCTTTTATCGGTAGCCTCCCTGGCCTCCATAGCGATTGTATGCAGACCTGTTGCATTCGGGTCTATTTCCCATTCGGCCGGGTCCGGCATCGGAGCTGTAGTATCAATAGCAACCTGGTATGCCCCAGCATAAAGGTTCAAACGCCCACCGGAGACACAAAGACCAGGTAATGTCGGGTCAACCGTCTGCATCAAAGTATTTTTCACTTCCATATAGGACAAATCAGGGTCAATCGACCACAGCAGCGCACACGCTCCGGATACATGCGGAGCAGCCATCGATGTACCGTCTATCGTCTCGTAATCCCTCGAATAACCCCAGAATATCATTTCGAATGTGTCATAAGTCGGGAATGTACTCAGAATGGCTGTACCAGGAGCAGCAATGTCAACTGTAGTTGCACCGTAATTCGAAAAAGTTGACCTGACGTCATCGTGGTCAGTC
>CAZTKW010000095.1:0-9323 GCA_964614315.1 uncultured Pirellulales bacterium | reverse complement strand
GTTCATTAACCGTATCGAGCATGAAGTAAACAAGGTCGTTTTCAGGCAGCCAGTCCTGAACTGACAGCGGAAGAAGGTACTGTTGATTAGGATTCCATTGCCGATATGTTTTACTCATCCTTGAGCCTCCATGAATTGATTTTCCATTATAAATATCGGCTGCTATTATACCACCCCTTTAAATGTCATCCAATTGTTACTCGGACAGACTCCTAGCTCTACAGGAAAAGTTTAGCATAGTTTACCGAAGAAACAAACAAAAAATGGCCATTTACATCTGAGTCCTAATATACGGACTTGCACACGCTAACTTTATTATGGCCATACGAACTTCTCCATTTTCTCTTATCAGCTCAGATACAACCTTAGCAAGCTCTTCTTTGCTAATTTGGTTCATTAAGACCAGTTCTGATTGTTGTGTTTCAGTGCTCATTTTATCCCCTCCAGCATGAACCATTCTATGCGAAAGCCCATGCCAACTTCTTTGTTAATCCATATCTCAGCAGGTGCCTCACGGTTACTATACTCATTGTCGAACTCATATCCCTGACTTTGAAGTGCTTTATCAATTCCCATTTTCAACCTCTGTACCTTTAGTTCAGGCACTGTTTAGATCTTGGCAGTGCCTGAGATTCCTCAACAGGCTTTTTGAAAATAACACAATACTCATGCTTGATAGGAACATCTTCGAGCTTGCCGTATTTTTTTCGCTCGCTGGTACAGTTGTGCTGAACTTTGATAATTATGCTCCTGATTTGACCCTGTGGGAAGTTAAGCACATCCTTCACAATTGGAGTGTAAATTCCTTTTCTGCGAACGTCACCAATCAGTACGGCCAATCTGCCACCAACCTCAAGAGCGTCGTAGCACCGCTTCAAACAAAGCATCAAAAGTTTTTGGAATTCTTCATAGTTTTCACAGTTACTTAAATCACCCGTCCCGTTTGAGTACCTGATGATGTTCCAATATGGTGGGTGTATCCAGCAGAAGTCAAATTTACCTGGCAGATTTTGCTCTGTTAAATCAAAACCTTCACGCAGGTCATTACCCCAGTAACTGATTCCTGTTCTCTTGTACTTGTTTAGACCGTTAACAACATCTCTTGTTGTCCCAGAGCCCAACATTGGGTCCGCTACTTTTTTGGCCCGATACCTAAGTACAAGATTCTTGAAAAGTCGGCCATCACAATTGCCTCTAAAATTATAGTTGCCCCACGTGTTTTGACGGGCAGGATACGAAACGACAGAAGTCATGTTCTCATCTTCAGCATAAATATCGTAGAAACCTTCTCCCAGCCGATTCAAAGCTCTTTCACTTACAGCCTCGGATAATCTTGCTCTTATCGTATGTTCCGGAGTGCGAGGCCTATGAAGAAGTATTTCTATATGCATTTCGCGGATATGGCTTGCGCCATTGGTGTCGACGAATTCCAAGAGAAGCGTTCTGATTAACACATCTGACATTTTCTTGCCTCCCCCGACCCAAGCGGCCAGGACTCATGGAATAGGACTGGCCGCTGTAGGATAATATCAAAACTTCGTAATTCTCTTGCCAAGATCCACCTTGTTTTTGAAAAGCAAGGCCGTCCATAAGTCCTTGTTTTTTCAGCACTTAGACTGTTGCAAGAGACATTTATCACCAAGCACTGATTTAAAAAGCTAAATCTTGCCGATAAAATATTGGTGTCAGGTATACAAAACAAGTATGCTCGCTTCCCAGATTCGTAAGAATTAAAGGGTTTCCAAAAAAGAAAGAAAATTCCAAACATGCTAACACCTCGTTTAGCAATTACTTACATTGCCGAAACAGCCATTAGGTCATTGTGTTATGAGGAAGGATCTGTTTGGCGTGATTGCCCTGTTCTTACAACCAATGGTAAAGACCATTGGGAGAAAATTTCACTTGGTATTTATAGTAGTCCATTCCATCGTGGCGTCCCCCAAGACTGTTTTATCGGGGCCCATATCATTGATACTATTGACATTAAGCCAGGCTTCCAATTATTAGAAGATAGTGGCGCAGCTGTGCAAATCGTATTCCGAAAAACCGATTGGTTCTGGAGACCTTATCCTGAAGCCTCATCTGATGGCCCCTATCCTTTGATAGAGTTGAAGAAAGTAATTCAAAGGGAAAAAACTCGTTTTTTGCCCGAAAATATAAGGAAAATCAAAACCTATAGACAGAAGTACCTTTTCGATCGTATTTTCCCCATAACACATAGGAAATTGATAGAAGTTTTTGAAAGAGCTTGTCTTGAAGGACGCCACCAACTTACAAAAGTACAGACTAAAAAACAAAATTGCTTTAATGATCTATGTGCTTTGGCATTACGTATTTTATGTTTACAAATACTGGATCATCGTGGTTTGCTTGGCGGTTCACCAAAAAGTTCCATTACTGACCGCCAAGTTTCTGCTAAAAACTTTGCAGATTTGCAATCCAAAGCACGTCAACTTCCAACCCATCTCAAAGGTATTAAGGAATACATTTCACATGATTCCTTGGCAAGACTAGGGCAAGATGTTGCTTCTGCTATTTTTGCTACTTTAAAATCTGATTCAGAGTATGACTTCGCCAGTATCACTCCGGACATGTTAGGCCCATTTTATCAAAGGGCGTTATTGGGTGATGAAGAGACTGCTGAAATGGCCCGAAAAAAGCATGGCATTTTTTATACTTCACGTCGAATTACACAGCTTGTTCTAGATAGACTGCCTATCGAGGAGATCCCTCCAGAAAAACGTTTTTTACTTGATCCAACATGTGGATCAGGAAGTTTTTTAATGGCTGGGGAACAGCGACTACTTGAACTAGCACGTCCACGGGGGAAAACTGGCGAAGAAAAGGCTACACAAGTTTCAAGATTGATCCAAGGAAATGATAATGACAATTTTGCCTTAGAGGTTGCACAGCTTGGATTGGCTCTAGACCATCCTGAAATTTTGTCAGGATATCGTTTCAAATCTATAGAGATAGATACCAATATGTCGGGATATCCTTACTATGATAAACCTTCTATCATCGTTGGTAATCCTCCTTTCTTGCGACGCCACAAAAAGGAAAGAGCAGCAGAATTTCTAAGGATTTTTGTTCAAGATTTACTTCAAGATAGTGGGCTACTTGGATTAATTATGCCAGCAACTTTTTTGAGTGACAGGGCATGCCGTGACGTGCGTGAGTATTTGAACAAAACTTGCAAAATATTGGAAATCTGGGATTTGCCAAGAAATATTCTATCCAATCCAGCTTATGAAAAAGATAGCAATGGAGACAGTGCTGGCGGAGACATAGAAACATGCGCTATATTTCTTCAAAAAAACTCCTTGCCAATCACCGCGGTATCTTTTTCTCGTGTATTTCATGTTTCCGGAAGATCAGAACACAAAAATCACTTTCGTTACACAGGAGTGCCCACGACGCAGGGAACTATCACTAGTCCTAATTCAAGTTCTTTTGGTAGCCAATATTGGGCTTCCTTGCCTACGGCTGACATTTTGGAACGCTTGATTCATTCTAACAAGTATTATCCACTAAAAAGTATATGCGAGGTTGCAAATGGAATTAAACGATCTCCCGAAGAGCCCATAAATATTTCCGGTAAACTCACGAAAGAAACTTTAGTGCCTTGGCTTCAATCAGCTCAGGGGATGAATAGTTATACAGTCAATAAATATGTCCCTGAAAAAACAACAGTGTATATAGACTATCCAGGCCAGATGCAGAATCCTCGCATTAAATGGGCAAAAATAGATTTCGTTACTGGAAAACAACTTCCAGATAACCTTTGGTTATCTAAAGGTATCTTTGCGGGGAAAAAATTTCTTATCCACAGAACAGTGGATCCTGCAACACCGCGCCGAGTCAAATGTTTTGTCGATATTGGTCATTATCCCAGCGACAACTTTTACTTTGCGTGGATAAATCCTAATTTAACCAGTAAATGGGCTTATGAAGATTTGCTTGCCATCATAAATGGACCGATAGCCCAAGCTTGGATACAAATGGCCGGAACTCGTAGCATTCCTGTGGAGATGCTCAAGCTTATACCTATACCCAAGATTAATAAACAACAGCACAAGTTGCTGAGTCAGAAAGTAAGGGAAGTCATTAAATCACGCAACATCAGTGATAAATACCAAGAGAAGTTGGAGTCTTTGGAAAAAATCGTACTAGACCTTTATTCACTTTCCAATTTTGAGAAAAAGACAATACTCAATGCTCTTTCAAATATTCCCAAACCAGACTGGGATTTGGTATGGGTTGACGACGAACCATGGCCTATTCATGGTGTGGTAAAACACATTACTAAAAGTACGGATAAAGATAATGTTTGGATTGAAATTAAAATTCCAGGATTTAAACAGGGTTTACAAAAATACAATGGTCCAGTGCCGGCGGAGATGCCAGGATGGGCTCTGCGTCCTGGAATTGAGTTTCAGGCTGAAATACCGTGGTCAGACGGAGAAGCTAATAGATTTGACCCAGGAAAAATACGTCGCTTCCGTCCTTTACCTTATGCTTACGAAAGACAAAACGGCAAGAAAAAAACATTACAAGTGAGAGGAAAAGGGGTTGACTCCAACTGTAACCAACAGTCATAATGAAGCCTTGGAAGTAATTTTCATGAACGTGCAGCATGGGAACTGTACGATAATTGTATCACCAAGTCAACATTTAATCGCAATGGTTGACTGTAAATTTGGTGCTGGTCCCAAAATCGTCAGGTATTTGAGATATAATGATCTTGACGCCCCTTCGATTGTCTTCATCTCTCATCTTCACGACGACCACGTTGCTGGATTTGCAGATATCTTCCGTCATCTCATCAATCATAATGTAGATGTGAAACGTATCTACACAAATTATGTTGGTCATACCTCACAAAAAAGAGCGGACTCGGGCGGACAGGCGGTGGTAGACCAACTGCGAGATCTTTTAGATGATGACCAAAGCCGTTTAGTAGAGTTTACTAATGCAACGCCTCCCTACTCAATTGATGGACTGAAATTTACTGTTCTTCAGCCTGATAGATTTGATCTTCATCGTAATCATGACCGCGATGACATGCTTAACGATCTCAGCGGTGTATTAAAGATAGATTACGGCAAATCTTCAATTCTATTGCCTGGTGATATTGAAGGATGGGGAGTTTCTAAGCTACTTCGCACAACTCCGAAAGAAATCATTTCGAACTCTCTACTTTTATTTCCTCACCATGGTGCCGGATGGAACAGTCTAACATCTAAAGGCCAGAAAATGCAAAAACTAGGCGAAGCAATTGTTTCACCAGATGTATTTATTCATGCGGTTTCTTCCATGTGGACGGTACTCTCAGTCGGAACAAATAATGATGGAAACTGGGAAGCATGGAAACATCCCTCAATTTCCATATTAGATTTATTGTCTCAATGGCATAATCAAAACAAGGGGGACTTTATTTGCACAGAAGCAACTCCACACTGTTGTCCGAATATGTCAGAAGAATCAGCTTCAGTTCCTTGCGGGGATCATGTAAAATTTAAACTGTTTCGAAATGGAAAGATTGAGTTAATCGAACCAAATTACAAACAATGGCAAAATAAAGTGAGAGCTTGGCAAGACCCAAAGTGCAAATTTAGTTCCAATTTGTAATACTTATGTTATATTGAAATATACAGAAATTAACTTTAGCTCTCTATAGCTACAAAATGACAGACAAACTATTTGCTACTATATCAAAAATCATATAGGTCCCGCTATCCCATCCAAAAAACCGCAGCCAGAAAAATCAGCTGCGGTGAAAAAAGAAATGAAAGAAATCACCGGTGCAAAGGATAGAGGATAATTCTTTTTGCCTCTTTGTCGATAGCCAGACATAATTCTGGATTCTCGAACATTGGCAAATACTCGTTACCTTCTTCATCCGATGACAGCCATACTTGGTAATCATCGCCAACTTCATTTTCAATTTCGCTCAAAAGTTTCTTGAGCCCAGCGATATTCATAATTGTCAGGTTTGCCATGGTTGCACCTCCAATCATCCAACTGGTTCTAAAACTTTAATCGTTTTGGGTATGAGGATTTCTTCTTCAGCAATGCGATAGTTCCTGCAGATATCAATAAAAGTCGAGACTAAATCATCACAGAGCCTGTCAAAATCCTGCACCAGTTCAACTCGTTCTCGAATTTCACTCAACGTCCAATCAGCAAAATCTTCGTATTCATCAACACTTTTACCCTGCCATGTAAAGACCTGCATATGTGTTTGCCTGAAATTCACTCTTGCTTTAGCATCACATCTGCCGCAAATGTCAGTCTGGCCTTCTGGTACAGCCTGGTAATTCTTCTGGCCGCAATGCGTGCAATAGCTTTTGTAGCCACTCGGTTTTATGCCGCCTCTGTAAAGGACGACATATCCACCGCTTCTGCCATTGATTCCTGCCTGCCACTGCCAGTTGTGTCTTCTTCCGAAATCCTCAAGCAGATCGCTTAATTTTTCCTGCCATTCTGTAATCCAAAGCATCTCCCACCATGTGTCGTTGTCAACATCGTCAGGTTTATCGATGTTGTATAGCTTGATGTTATTTGCGTAGCTGGTTGATCTGTTCCAAGTGTTCATAGTGTAGTATCTGAAATGTTTTTGAAGGAAAGCTTTCATCGCTTCCCTGTACCGTTTATCAACTTCTTTGAAATACATTTTGTCACCTCGTCAATTTAATCCATAATTAAAGCGCCTTTTTTCATTGCCTCACCGATATTGGTATAAGCACTGTCAAGAATCTGGCTTTCGGTCAATTCCTGCTCACTGTCGTCTATGAGATTGAACACATAGAAGCTATTGTCATCAGGGAAATATCTGATGTGCTTAGAACTTCTCAATCCTCCATTTAGCAGGATGAAACAATCCAGGCCATTTTTTGCCAGTTCTTTAAGCTGCTCGATGGTTCTTATCCGTCTATCTTTGGTTGTTTGCTTTGTCATATTTACACCTCATTTAAAAGTGGCTTAGCGATAGCCAAACTTTGCTATCGCTAAGCTCTGGTTAGTACTAACAACTGCCGACATTTAATTCCGAAGCCAGCAGGTTAATCTGAATGTCCGGATCAACAGGAAGTAGCCGAAGATGCTTGGTAAATTGAGCCAGCATAAAACCAGCTGCGATATTTGCACAGTAGATGGTGGTCTTAGCCGTACATGGTCCCGCATGAGCCTGTTCCGCTGTAAATAGAGTCTGTGGGTAGTATCCTCTGCTCTTTTCATCGCAGGCAGTTATTATCCGCAGAACTTCAGCACTCATCCGGCCATCGCAGTAAAAAGCAACGTTGTCTTTTACCGTATCCCATATAAGCTTTCGTATTACAATCGAATCAACGCATGCAAAAATGCAATTACCCACAGGGGTCGACCGCTTGAATCGTTCGAATATAACTTCAATGTTCAAGTCATGATTCATCTCTCTGGCAAACTCTGCTGTCACATCAACTTTTGGCCTTTTCAAATCTTTTTGCAAAAATCCCTGTGTAGCCAGATTAGATATTTCCACGCTATCGAAGTCGACAAGCTGCAAATGCGGTACACCTATAGCGGTTAGTTGTATCGCCACCTGCCTTCCGATAGCACCGACACCGATTACAGTAGCCTTACAATCAAGGATTCGCTGCCTCGGTACAATATCAGCTTGTCTTGAAAATCTCTCATCCATAGAACACCTCGCTTTCTTCATCCCAGAAGTCACTTCTTACAGCTAATTCATCCATAAAGATTTCACGTTCCATCGGATCCATTTGGTCAATTTCTGAGAGTAAATCCTGGTTCGAATATTGAGATACGCTGCCAAAGTCTTCATTGCCGAAAACACCAATTTTCTGTTGCTGGCTATCTGATGTCTGTTTTGATTTGTCTGTAAGTTTGAAGATTTCGTCTTCAGTAACGTCGGTTTTATACTGCTGTTCCCAGACTTCAAAATCAGCAGCATTAAACTCAAAACCGTAATCAACACATACGGGTATCTTAACTTCTACGCCGGGCCCGGCATTGAATCGCAGTCTTGCATAGGTGCCGCTATCCTGAGCAACGATGCACATTACAGACCAATCGCAGCTTCCGAAAACTCTGGCAAAGGTCTGTTCATCGGTCATGCTGGGTTCTGGCGAATTTCCCGGATGGCTATGCAGCCACACACGGGCGAATTGTTCAGGTTTTTTGCCTGCTTCGACCTGGTCTTCAAAAAAGTTAGCTACTGACTCATCTTCAAAAGACACTGATACAGCAGTTACTTTCTGTTTGACCAATACAAAATCTGTAACAAACAACAGATCTTCAACTTCGGTAATACCAAATCCACCGATTTCATTGTTAGTAACATCACGCATGAACAGTAGCTTCGCCCACGCTGTCGGGCTGAACCGTAGCACAGGTTTCTGGTTTCTTTGATTCACTTTCTTGTTCTTCATCGCTATCTTCCTTTCTCTGTTCTTCACAGGTTTGACATAATCCTTCTTCTGTTAGACAATCCTTACACACCGTCTCTTCACATTCCTTGCATTTGGTAGTACAGCTCTGACAGACTGGCTCATTACATGAGGGACATTCATATGCACATCCAAGACAGAGTGTGATATCACACATCTGGCAATATGTGCTGCATTGCGAACAATAATCTCTGTCACATGATTCACAGTAGTAGCAATCATCACCAGCCACTGTGTAACCACAGTCGTAACAGGAGATTCCCTCCCAGTCATCAAGCGATAAATATGGACTATCCGGGTTGTAGGTCTGCAGGATATTTACGGCCATTGTAAAAAAATCATACAGCCGTCCCTGCTCGATGGCCTTTCGAATAGCAACAACACCATCACCCTCGCAGAGTCTTTCTGAACTTACGTGCGGGTGGGTGACACTAGAATCAGCGCCAGCTGGATTTGGCTCCAGAGCGATAACTCTGTAAGGAGATTCGCTGTAGAGCTTGCTTATCTCATTGAGGAAAAGCTTAATTTCAAACGGCCCAAACGGAATATCTTCAAGGGTGATTGGCTCGGTTATTACCGAGATAGTTCTTTCCTTCAGGTCGAATTGATACTCGCCGAGCTCCTGGTCTATCTGCGACAATTCTGCGAAAATATCAGCCAGTTTCGGCAGCTTGGTCTCATCTGAATTTACAAGGTCTTTGAACCTTTGAAGGTGATATGAAAAATCAGACAGGCTCCTGTTTACTCTTGTTCTGATTTTTTCAGCCGAACTGAACCAGCCTTTTTCAATAGCAGCGTAAAACAGATGCGAGTTTTTGGTTGCATCACTGCATTTATAGCTGAAGTCTTCCAGGCTGGCCTGAATCTTCTGCA
>CAZTKW010000094.1:0-9330 GCA_964614315.1 uncultured Pirellulales bacterium | reverse complement strand
GAACCTAATACTCCAGCAATCTTGGATATGAATTGGAGTTACTTTTTAGCAACTGGCAAAAAAGAACCCATTAGAAATATTATTAAAGCACTCGATTTGTTTGAGAAAGGTATAATTATTAAAGATTATAAGAAAACAAAGCAAACTGATAAAGATAAGAAAAAATTATGGCTCGGTTTAACTTTTGAAGCCGCAAGATGGTCTTTGGAATCAAATTGTCAAAGTCATGAAATAGTCTTGAAATATTGTAAGCAAATTTATGACAGCGAGAAGCTTAATAAGAATGAATCTTTATGGCTAGGCACTATTTTAGCAAAAGTTGCTCCCGAAGAGTATTCCATAGAATTCGATGAGCAAAATAATGTGATCATAAAAAAACAGGAAGCTGATGATTATGTAATACTCCTAAACTATATTTCATACTTGGAACAATATATCGGAGGGTATCCTCCTAATATTGATTCAGATGAGCAACTTGAGCAAATAAAGAGCAAGTTAAATGAAACAATCAATCTGGCAGATTCTTTTTATCATAAAGACCCAAACAATCCTGATTTATTATGGGCGCTTGGTTTTATAAATTATATGGCACATAATATTGATATCAAAGGTGCCGCTCAAAAATCAGAATATTATTACAAGAAAGCTTTAGAGAAAGATCCGAAACATATTCAAGCTCATTTGGATCTAGCCGGACTATATGTAAGCTCCAATAGGAAATTATTGCCTGAAGCTGAAAAGCTGTTTTTAAAAGCAAAAAAATTAGCTGCTCCAGAACTGCTTTCGGCAGCAGACGAAGGATTAATGTTTACCTGCATGTTTATGGGCGATTACAAAAAAGCAATAGAGTATTGTGATCTGTGCTTGAAAGCTTATCCGAATAGTGAAAAATTTAAGAGAATCAAAGCTGGTTTAGAGAACGGAAAATTCGAAACCGAGTTTAACCCATTGAGGAAGTAGTCTGACCTTTGAGAAATATAGCTGCTGCACAAGTACAGCAGGTAGAAAAGGTTATGTAATCTGGTTACTATTGTATTTATAGCTGTTTGTTTGGCGATGGACGCTTTTGCCGTCTCTATCGTCAGCGGGATAGCGTACAAGAGGCTGGAAGTAAAACATGCCCTGCGGATAGCTGTTTTTTTCGGGGGGTTTCAGGCCCTTATGCCGCTGCTTGGGTATCTGGCTGCACTGAGCGTAAAAGAATACATAACAGGCTACGACCACTGGGTGGCCTTTGGGCTTTTAAGTGCGGTCGGGGGTAAAATGATCTACGAATCATTCAAAATCAAGCCGACCAATGGAAATTTCAACCCGGCAAATATTTTCGTTCTGCTGGCTCTATCGGTCGCTACCAGCATCGATGCTTTGGCAGTCGGTGTTACACTTTCATTTATCACAAGTTCGGTCATTATTGCTGTGGCAATCATAGGCCTGGTAACGTTTGTTCTCTCGTATATCGGTGTTTTTATCGGCGGGCGGTTCGGGCACTTTTTCGAAAATAAAATCGAGGCCTTCGGGGGGCTGATTCTTATTGGTCTCGGGGTCAAAATACTGGTTGAGCATCTAATTTTTTGAGTTTTGTTAAATATTTATCTAACTTTTAATTGCATTTAGCTAACATACGTGTAAAATCTGCTTTATGTCATTAGGCCAGATTATAAGAGAAAAACGTGAGCAGTTAAATCTGACGCTGGACGAAGTCAGCGGGCGGAGCGGCTTTTCCAAACCCTATCTTTCGACGATTGAAACCGGCAAGGTAAAAAATCCACCAAGCGATGAGCTGCTTATAAAGCTCGAAAAGATACTTGAGTTTGAGACGGGTATGCTGCTGCACATTGCTCATATGGAAAGGCTGCCGTCTGATATTCGTCAGGAATATGAGTCGGCAGAAGCGGAAAACCAAAAATGGCGGCAGCTTATCAAAAATATTATTCATCAAAAGACCGATGTAAGTCAGCTTGATATGCTTCTGGTTGAAAATCAACTGGACGGCGAAAAAGATGGTTTAACTATCTCAGCGGGTCGACTTGTGCCTGTGATAAATAAAGTTGCAGCCGGTTACCCGAGTGATTTTAATGATTTGGATTATCCTGTGGGAGTGGCTGATGATTATGTCCGCTGTCCGGATTTACATGACAGAAATGCCTTTGCAGTTAGGGTTGTAGGCGATTCAATGGAGCCGAAATTCTGTGAGGGCGATATAGTGATTTTCTCGCCCGGCGTCGAGGTACATAACGGCGACGATTGCTTCGTGCGTTTTGCAATGCCACATGAAACGACCTTCAAAAGGGTCTTTTTCGAACCGGACAATAAAGTACGCCTCCAGCCTCGAAACGAAAAGTACTCTCCCATGATAATTGAGGGTAAGCGCATCAACGGCCTTTACCGAGCCGTTATAAAACACGAAAAACTGTAGAAACCCTGCAATTCATAACTCAGTACATATACCCCAAACAAAATACAAAGTACAAATCACGAACAACAAACTGTTAAATAACTTTGGTGATTTATTGGAAAAAGAAAGTTTCTACTTGTTTTGTCTTTTATCTGCGTTATTATAAAGCACTAAAAGGCGAAGTATTTAAGGTTAGATATAACCTGAGAGTGCGCAGCATCTGTTAGTTTCACTACGCAGTTTAACCATAGTTAAAAATGAAGGGATATTAAAATGAAAACATTCTTAACCACCGCTATATTAACTTTGCTTCTTGTTGGGTGCGCGGACACATGGCCGGTTATCTCCAAATCTAATACGGGCAACCTGGAACTCAATGTTTATGGCCCGGAAGGGGAATATCTAAATGCCGAACTTTATCTTGACGGCATTTTTATCGGCAACTTAACAAGATATAAGCCCATCATCTACGCAAAACGTGGTGAACGAGTTGTTCGAGTCGAAGCAACTGGATTCAAACCTTACGAAAAAACTATAACTGTCCTTGGAGAACCCAACCATCAGGTATTAAATATATCTCTGGAAAAAGAATAATACCTGACGGGGTACTGCGATGCAAAGAGTGAATGTTGAGGGAGAAACCTTCTTGTCGAAGTCATCGAGTATTTTGTCCGGCGACGGCCAAAACCAGTGCAAAAACCTTCGATGCGCCGGCCTGTTTTAATGTCTTCGTGCATTCATTCAAAGTAGCACCTGTCGTTTTGATATCATCGACAAGACAAATGTTTCGGCCTGTGAAACTGTGCCCATAACGCACGGCAAAGGCGCCAGCGACATTCCTGATACGAGCGGCGGGACTGGCCATTAGCGGCTGTGTTTTGGTTCGGCGGATACGAACCAGGTCTGTATTAATTCTCGCAATCGGGTGCTTTAACTTTTTCGCCAGAACCAGCGATTGATTGTACCCGCGAACCAGCCGCCTCGACCAGTGCAGTGGAACGGGAACGAAAAAGTCTATATCGTTGATGAAACTGCCGCCCTGCAGAGCCGAATTTGCCAAAAAGTTCAGTACGCTGTCCAGTTCGGTTCGGCCGTTCTTAAAAGCCAATATCATTTTTCGCAAAGCTTCGGCATAGACGCCGCTTCGGATTATTTGGTCGAAATATACCTTCTTGCCCTGACAATCGGGACAAACGCCATCAAGGAGGGCATATTTACTGACATCGCGGCCGCAGCGCGGGCAGTAATCTCCGCTCGTGGAGAACAGAAGCTGGTCCCAGCAGTCTTTGCATAGATTTTTTTCGGTTTCACAAATTCTTTCTCTGCAATTGATGCAGACCGCCGGCCAAGCAAGCTGGTTCAAGCCTTCCCAGGCAAAGGCGGCAATTTGTTTTATCCGCTCTGGTGTTCGTTTTAATCCTCTCGTATCCACAGGATAATTATACGACATTCGGCTCCGGATTCAAACAACTATATCCAGAGCCAAATGCCTTTTATCAGCCTACCCCCGAAGCCTGTAATTTTTTTATTCCAAAGCGTATGCACTATTATCCGGCGATAGGAAGCCTATTTTATTTTTAGCGGTGCTATTATATAGCTCAATCCTGTTTTTTTCGTCGGGCAAGGTTTCGGTATAAAGCTCTGTCTGAGAACCGGCATGGCCGTCACACCAGGCTACATTGGTTTTTCCACTGTGCCGGTAGCCCTGTGTCCCGGCCGCCCTGAAAGAAAATGTATCGCCTTCACTTTTCCACGGAGAGCGCATAAATTTATTCGCTCCGTCGTAATATTCTCCGTCGCCGAAAAGAGCACAGCGCCACGGCTTTTTTACCTGAGTTATCTTTGCCGGCGCCACTATAGCTTCACTGGTACCATGACCTATATAACTGGTGTTGTAGTTATAGCCCGTATAAAGGTCAGGCGAATTGGCTTTGTCCTCAAACGAAGGACATTGATGCACTTTGGTTATCGTGTCGCTTTGCCACAACAATCCCGGCTCGGTGCGCTGCTCGAGAGTATTCCAGTCCTTGATGTGCATAAAATCCCAATAAACATAAACAGCAAGCAAATCCATCGGGTCCGGGTCACTCATATAAGCGATGGGGTAATAGTCATCATTGTTATTTGCATACAACTGTGCTGCAATACCCAACTGCCTCAGATTACTCAGGCACACTATGGTTTTACCCTGCCTGCGAGCTCTTGCCAGGGCCGGCATTAATATCGCCATAACCAGCGTTATTACCGATATCACTACAAGCAGCTCTATTAATGTAAATGCCTTTTTTCGCAATTGACTTTCCCGTTTCACTGGGATTGGAAGGTACATTCCAACCAGTTTCGACTCACCAAGGACAAATCCTGAAAGTTTACAATATTATCTTCATAGACATCGGCGGCTTTGGCCGGGTCCTGGGGGCCGCTTATCTCGACCAGCCAATATTGGCACAATAATACTAAATCCTCATACCCAACTATGCAGTCGGTATTAATATCTCCAATGGGAAATGGGTGTTTATAGTCCCCACAACAGGCCACATCCGCCACAGCATCAATTTCCGGGGTTACATTCTCGTTACCTTCAATCCGTACATATTCAATCCAGTCCATTCCTGATTCAGCAAGATCAAAGCCGCCTCCACCTGCGGAACAGCCGTAAGCCTGTGCGGCCTCGGCAACAGTCATTCCGGCCATATCCACAGCCGTAAGCGTCGGGTCCAAAGGCAATGTCGGGTCTGTCGGCCCGCCCCACCAAAGGTTCCACTGCCCGATACTCGTCTCAGGATTATTGGGGTCATAAACTCTTCCAAGCGTCGGGGCAAAAGTGTCAGCATAAGGGCCGTTATCATAGCGATACCAGCTCAGACCATCCTGACTGACAGAGACAACCCCGGCTTCGGCAATTAAACTGCTGCCGTTAACCACAAAATCCTCCGGGTTTCCATTAGCCCAGTACTGACCGCAGTTTTGTTGAGCATTGCCGAATACTATAAAGTCGATTCCGTATTCGTTCTGCTCATCATCGCAAACAGGATGGTTGAATTTCAAAATCAACTGTCCGCCGTGACCGACAGTAACCACTTCGAAAGAGCGAAAAGCCGGGTACACGATAACCAAAGGAACATTAACAGGTACCGGAATATTCCAGTTATCGCCGGTAGTATCTATTGTCGGCCTGCCGAGAGCATTCCCGGGATTATCAAAAGCTTTGCCGTCAATCCAGTCAATATCAGCGCCTGTCCCTTCGTTATAATCTATCACTTCAATTGCAAAATCATTTGGGTCGAAGTCATAAGCGTTTGCAGCTACTGCTAAACAAAGGCAAACTAAGAAAAAAACTATTTGTGCTATTTTTTTGGACATTATTTACTCTCTTCGTTTTCGAAGTATCAACCCGCCAAGTGCAAATAAAGCGAGCGTAGCCGGCTCGGGAACCGTACCGGCGCGGCCATAAATCCAGCCGTCCGCATCGCCATCATATAATATCCTGTCGGCTACACCGAAAGCAGGAGATATCCATTCCGTTTGACCGGCATCTTTTATCCAATAGTGCCACCAGTCCTCGTCACCTCCATATCCGATATTACTGTGGCCATTGAATTCAATGCCGTCAATAAAAACTCCCCATCCAAAGTCTTCTCTGACTGTGGTCAGGGTGGTTTCAGCTTCAATAATATCAAACAGACCCAGGCCGGTAACGGTTACATCTTCAAAACCGACAATAAATTCAGCTACATAGCCATCGTCCCACTCAATGTAAAGTTCGGCACTGTTTTCGCCGGCACCGACCTCAAGCGGTATCGCTACAGCTACGGAATTAACTATTGCCAAAACAGCAATAACATAAATTAAATCCACCAATCTTCTCAAAGCCATCTTACACACTCCTCTAATAAAAAATAACACTATTCACTTTTCTAAACCTGTTGTGCTTCTTAGTATGTTTTTTACTTCACACAAAGAAATCTGAGCGTAAATAAGCCGCTCGTATTGCTTACTTAACTGTATTTGCCTCCTTTCACCTTTTATCCGGCCCTTATCGCGAGGGCGCACAAAAATAAAAAAGCCGCCGTTTCCACGAAAGAAACGACGGCCTTAAAAATCAAAATAAAAAACTGCACCGTGTTCCAAATCGCGAGAACACCACGTATGCTTAACTAACTGCAGGTAGGTTTTCTGACTTGCCTTTTACCTCAAAACTCCTTCCCATCTGGCACTAACTTAATTTTAGTACCGAACAGTGGATAAAAATGTCTTTCGGATTTCCGAAAAAGAATCGGACCAAAGGCTTACAGCGGCGCGACCGTCGCGGATTTTAACCGCGTTCCCTTTTGATTATCCCCAGAAGGCCAAATAGCATATTTGGCATCCTCAAAAAAAACAAAAGCTCCGGTGCCTGCAGCCAAGATATTTCCTTTTCAAAGAACAACTCACTGACTTTTTATCAGAGCATCCAATAGTCTTCAAGTAAAAAACGAAATTCTTAAAAATTTTTATTGCCTGAGGTAAATAATAATACCGGTCAGTATCAAAATAGTCACCACACATACACCCATTGCCGTCATAAATATCCACATAAAGCGTTTATTTTGCCTGGACATAAGGTATTTTAGGTATCTGTCGCTGGTGGCAAATGTTTTGCTCATCTGCAGGATGCCGTCGGTCTGGCCGGTTGTGCTCTGGTCTAATTTGTCCAATGTATCAGTAAACTTGTTAAAACTTTCAGCCATTTGCACATCGGCGTCGGCAGCGGCGGCAAGCTGATTATTGATATCAACGAGGGCGTCGGTTTGCTTGCCCGTTTCGGTCGGGATTTTTGCAACTACGTCTATAAACTGCTGGTCTTTGGCAGCGGTCGATTTCAACTGTTCGAGCATCTGTTCTGTTAACTTCTTTTGATTTTCCACAACAGCCGGAAAGCTTTCCAGCAGTTTGGGCAGTTGGTCTATTCGATTCATCAAACCTTCGTGCTGGCTGATTTGATGGTTCAGATGTTCATTGATACCCTTTAGCTGCCCGATAAGATTGTTGAAGCCGTCCTGCAGTTTTTCGAGTGAGTCGGATTTGTCCATTGGCTGAACAGCTTTGACAACAACCGGATTTTTTTCTGCTCCGGTGTGCAGAAATTTATCACTATTGGGGTCCGGCGAAGGCGATTGCTGCTGGATTAAGCCGTCATCATCTATATCCGGTTGATAATTTTCAGACCCGGATAATTTACGCGCTCGCAGCCATGCGTTTGTTTTCGACAATAAATCCTTTAAGGCCATTTCAAAATCCCCGACTATAATTTCCATTTGCCGCCGAGTTCACAGGGCATAAAGAGTTGTCTTTTCAGGCTTTTTAACTTTTATCTGCGCTCTCGGCCTTCTCATGCATTTAACACTTTCGTAAAACCCGTCAAACTTGAATGGCTATTAGAAAGTTTTTCTGCTGAAAGTTCAAGTTATTTTTGCTACCATTACAAGCTGCTGTCAGCAGGGCGACTCTATTAAGATAACAGGAAAGGCAGATAAATGAAATTAATTACATATTGCAAAAATAAGTCAATTTCCTGCGGAATACTGGCCGATGAGCAAATAATTGACATTCCATCGGTCTGGAGGGGTGCAAATTCGCCCCGCAGCGTAAAAGAAATCCTTCAAAAAGGCCCATCCTGCCTTGCAAAACTTGCCGAATTGGCTGATTCAGCCGGTGATTTCATACCGCTTGATTCTGTCAAGCTTCTAGCCCCTATACCAAGGCCGGGCAAAGTACTTGCACTTGCCGGAAACTATAGCGAGCATATTCGAGAGGTCAAACTCGACCATGGCCTATCAGATTCGCCGCGCCAAACGACTGTTCCCAGACCGTTCATTATGCCGCAAACGGCAGTAACCGGTCCGGGCGAACAGATACCCTGGCCGGTTTACAGTGAAACAATTGATTATGAAATCGAACTTGCGGTGATAATCGGTAAACAGGCTAAATTCCTAAAAGCCGAAAACACCCTTGATTATGTTGTCGGTTACACTATTGCCAATGATGTATCGGCCCGAAGCGCCACTTTCGCAAAGGCAAGAGCCAAACGTCCCTGGGATGAATTCTACGATTGGCTGAACGGCAAATGGGCGGACGGCTTTTTGCCGATGGGCCCGTATCTGCTTACTGCAGACGAAATTGAAGATGTGCAAAACCTAAATATGAACCTTACCGTCAACGGACGCGTCCGCCAAAAGGCCAATACTTCCCAGATGATTTATCCCGTGGCGGATATCGTGTCATTTTTAAGTCATATAATGACACTCGAGCCGGGAGATGTTATAGCTACCGGCACACCCTCTGGTGTAGGTGTGGTTACGGGTGATTTTTTACAGGCAGGCGACAGCATCGAATGTACTATTGAAAAACTTGGCACGCTAACCAATACTCTCGGCTCCCGCCCGGAAAAATTCTACGAACCGCTGGCACAATAATGGTTCTTCTGCAAAATCACAACACAAGCTGTAATTATACCGTTTTGTGTTCCAAGAATCCTTCGAGTCTGCGGGACCTTACAGGGTGCTGCAGTTTCCTTATCGCCTTGGCCTCAACCTGTCTGACTCGTTCACGGGTAACCTTAAAGATTCTTCCAACCTCTTCAAGGGTGTAGGTATAGCCATCGCCAATTCCATATCGCAGCTTGATAATCTCACGCTCGCGATATGAAAGTGTTTTCAGGATAATATCGATTCTCTCTTTGAGCATTTCCTGTGTAGCCGAAGCTACCGGCGAATCAATCTCGTCATTTTCGATAAAATCGCCGAAATAACTGTCATCGCTTTCGCCTATGGGTCTGTCAAGACTGATTGGATGTTTGGAAATCTTCAGGACCCTGCGGGTTTCCTCTATGCTCATATCGGCTTCTTCCGCTATCTCTTCGGGGTTAGGCTCTCTGCCCAATCTCTGCAGCAGTA
>CAZTKW010000093.1:5666-9377 GCA_964614315.1 uncultured Pirellulales bacterium | reverse complement strand
TGTGATTTGCTCAAAGACGCTTTTTGCCTCCTTGTATTTAGCCGACCATTCGTATTGTCTTGCTATATCGAAAAGTGCCTGCGCCACATCATTCGGCTCCGAATATGTGGCAAAATCGGCTGTTAATTTTTCAAGAGCTGCCTTCGATTTTGTACTCACTTCAATCGAGTTGTACATGATCACGAGTTCCTTCTGTGCCTGTAAGGCATCGCCGGTACCCGGATAATCATTTACAATCGTCTTGTAAATATCCTCAGCTTCCAGGTAGTTCCCGTTTCTTCTGTGTTCCTCTGCCTGCTCAAACTGGACAGCAACATCTGCAAAACAAATCCTTGTAGTCTGCAAAAACACTGGACTGGACAAAATTAAAGCCGCTAAAAGAGTTTTCTTAGTCATTGTCATAACCTCCTTTTAATATTAAGTTTGAGTTTGTCTGTTTTCCTTATTGCCCACTTTTCATTCTACAGTCCTTTTCCTATTTGCTATTCACAACCAACTTTTCAGTCAATCTTGTGAGCTTATTTTTGAAGCCTCTAAATATTAAGCCTCTATAAGTAATTGTCCAAAAATCAGCCAATATCAGAAATAAAACTGAAAATTTTTTCTGCCTCATTTTCATAACTTTTGTCTCCAGAATAGGTTGCAGTGAAAAAAATGTTTTATGAACTGTATGAAACCTATTAGAATTTTAAAGCTGTGTATCAGAACCGTCTTTAAATTTTTTGATCCTTTTTTTTGCATCGTAAACCCGTTGGCAGAATACCTGAACCGGACACCCAGCCTTTTCAGCAGCTTCTTTCGTGGAGAGTTTTTCGATAAATCTCAATTTGATGGCTTCCTGAGCTTTAGGAGGCAGCTGGTCCATTGCATCTTCAATGGTTTTTTTAAAATCTTTTAAAGAAATTGTTTTTGGTAAATCTTTATTCTGCTGAATATCAAAATTAGCAGAAGGCTCATTTATCGATCCAATAGGAACCGTCTTTGGTTGTCTGTTCTTGTTTCGGCGATACTGCCTAATGAAGTTCTTGGCCACACCGAAGAGGTACGCATCGGCATTCTGCTCATCGTGGTCATCATAAAGGTCGCTACTCTTACAAAGCTCAACGAAAATATCTTGTGCTATGTCTTCTGCATCTGTAATAGAATTGATGCACGTAGCGATATAACGCACTATTTTAGCGAAATATTTTTCGTGTAGAGCACAAAGAGCCTGTTTATTCCTTTGATAAAGGGCTCTCTTTAGCCGAATACGATCCTTAATTTCTGAAGTGTCATCATAAACTGATTCTATACACTCACTGTTATTACTTTGTTGTGATATCATTTTAATAAGTGTCAAATCAATCTGAGGCTCTGGTTTATCCAAAAATTTACCATATAACCAATCTGTGGCTAAAACTACTGATCTGCAATTAAAAGTTGGTTAAACATTTTTTGATGAATGTGAAGTGATTACAGCAACAGCATATTTAAGCAATGCCATATCACCGTAAAAATAATTATTTAATGCCAGCTTTTTCAAACAACCCCAAAGCCCCTTTATCAAATTCAACTCCGGACTGTATTTTGGAAGCCAAGCCACAAACATGTGGCTTTCATGCTCAGTCAGAATGTCCAGAACCTCTCTGATCCGGTGGTAACTGGTATGTCCATGACCAGTATCAAAAAACGTTCTGCATTCCTCGACAGAAGCTGAGAAAGAAACTGAGCAAAACGTTTGTCATTCTTCTTGGGATAAATCAGGTAATGAGCCTGGCGGGTTCGATAATTGAATGACACATAAACATAAAGTCTCTGATTGGCCCCGGCAGCAGAAACCACCGGCCGAGTCCCCCTAAGTGTCCACACTTTTGTCAATGTCGGGTGCAGGTGAACTTCACATTCGCCAAGGTAAAGCAATTCGAAGCGGGTTTGTCTGCCAGCGATTTGAGTCTACCTGAATTGAAATTCTGGATAGTTCGTAAGACGGTTGCTTCTGCAACATCCCACATTTCGGCTATCTATGTGCTTCTTTTGCCTTGGGTAGAGAGTCGAATCATCTGAGCACGATGTACTACACAGGCATCCTAATTTCCGTGGATTAAATGGGATAATTCTGTCTGTTCTTATTTTGTTAAACTTCGAATATATACAAACCTGAACATGGATGAAACCTTTCGTCTTAAAATCTATATTTCCATGTCCATACATCATCAAAATCTCTAAAAACGCTTAGCGGAAGCGGCGGTGCTGGAGGGTCTAAAGGAAAAGGAGGAGAATACACCGCCGCTTGCATGGAACTTCGCATCCGCTAGGCAAGGAAGAAAGCTCATAGCTAGACCAGTGCGGTCAAACTTTGAGCGTCTACAGGGAACAGTTAAGGGAGGTTTTGGTATGACCTGTTCAATAAGTCTATAATTTCTAGTCCCTTGCTTTCTGGTATCAACAGCCGTGGCATTTATAAAGGGAATTTTTTTCTGAACATAAGCTCGATAGGGTCTGACAGTAAGTAACTTGACTTTTTTCATACTCTCAGTTATATCATTAATATCAATTATGCTGCTCCAGAAATTCATTTTCAGTGTTAATGTTTTGACTAGGGCTGCTTCCAGCAGCCGTTTTATGTTTATATCTCGTGATGCTTAAGATAAAAGCTCTCCGAGAAGCGTCCAAAATACTGTTTGTACTCATTCCTTATTATCATATAAATATCTATTGTAGATAGCCGAGAGTTTTAAGCTTTCTTATCTGATCTTGGTCTAACTCGACTTTATGCAAATTTTCTTTGTCCGACAGTTTGTCTGCAACCCCGCAATTACTTGTTAGCCATTGAGTCAAATGGCTCTCAAAAAATACAGGACTATTTGACGATCTTTCTTCATAGATATTAACCTTTTCACCGCGGTCTTTATTCAGATTAAAGAGTTGTTGTTCACCTGTTGTCAGATCAATTATGAATTTATAGTCTTGATTTATTATTGCAGCAAAACACTGATTACTAAACTGGCTAAGTTCAGCGTACACCATATTGTGTAGCTTTTCTTTCTGTTCATTTATGAGAGGCTTTAAACTATCTCCCTGAATAAAACCTTTGTATTCAATATCCAGGTAATCCAATATTGTAGGCATGACATCAACTTGGCTCACAAGAGCATCGACACATCTATTTTCAGGTATTACAGATGGCCATCTGAATATCAAAGGGATATGAGTTACTTCGGTATAAAGAGAATGGCCATGGGTAGTTGAACCATGTTCATAAAATTCCTCACCATGATCCCCAAATACAACTATTAGGGTGTTATCCAGGATCTCATATTCGGCGAATTTTTCCAGCAAAGTTGAAACGTGTCGGTCAGTATAGAGTATTTCACCATCATAAAGAGCGATTATATGGTCCAGGTCTTTCTGTGGAGGGGGAATACTTTTCCGGGATTCGTTCTCAATCCCATGCCCGTCTACAGCACCATCGTAGTTCGGATCAAATATAGAATCAAAAGGCGAGGGTGGAGAATAGTCGTAATGCGGATCATAATAAAAGACAAACATAAAAAACGGTTTTTCGTGATTTTTCTGGAGCCAGCCTGCAGCTATGCGGCTTAATGTTTCACTAGTTGGTGCATTGCCAAAACTTCGACCGATTTTGTTGTTTCTTTCAAACAGATCTATGGCAATACACTGCTCTACAGTAAAATCGTCATACAAATCGAATCCCTTAGAAAAACCGTATTG
>CAZTKW010000093.1:0-5656 GCA_964614315.1 uncultured Pirellulales bacterium | reverse complement strand
AGTTACATAACCATTTTCTTTTAATATCTCGGCAAGTGTGTTTCTTCTCTCTGGCAACTTTTTGAGATAATCCGTAGTTCTATGAACACTTGGATAAAGAGAAGTAAAAACTGACATCACTGTAGGCATAGTCCAGCTTGATGTTGCCAGTGCATTGGAAAAAAAAACTCCTCCTTTTGCCAAGCTATCAAGTACAGGAGTAGTGTTTCTAAAGTAACCCAAGTGTCCAACATGATCTGCACGCAACGTTTCGATACCAATCAAAAGCACATTGGGTCGATTGGAGTGTTTTGTTTTCTCTGCCGCTGATATTTTTTCTTCTGGATAGTTACGGATTACTAAGTTAAAATCTTTGTCGTTTTGATATACGGTCTGTTTTTGGTTTCCATCTGCCTGAGTAGTATTTAATAAGGCACATGTGATGAAAACGTAAAATAACAAAAACATATTTTGTATCAATATTTTCATTCAGAAACTTTATTTAAACGATCAATAAAACTTCGTGTTTGCTCTGTATATTTGGACATTGGAAACTGTTCAAGAAGCTGCTTGAATATTTCTAAGGCCTTGGAATAGTTTTGCTCTGAAACATATGCATAACCTATAAGGAATTTGCTTCGAGCAGCCAGATCCTCTCCGGGATATTTTTGGATAATTTCTTCAAATCGGTCAATTGCATCTTGAGTATTGCCATCAGACATCAGACTAAGTGCTGCAAGCATCATTGCTTCACATCTCTGTGGACTGTCGGGATGTCTTTTTATAAAGTCATCTAACTGTCTGGTTGCACCGACGTAATCTTCAGTAATATAAGCAAACTTTCCCACCAGAAATTCCACTTGGTTTACAAGTTGGCTATCGGGAAACATCTCGAGAAATTGCCGACATTTGGTAATGGCCGTATTGTAAGACTTGAGCAGTTTGGCATAGATTTCTATTATCTTAAGGTAAGCTTCTTGTGCCTCGTTGGGATCAGATGACTGCCCCACAATTCTCTCATAGATTTCTATAGCCCGTTGATGATTGGTTTCCAATAGATACATTTCAGCAATGTTCTTTAACAATTCAGAATCTTCGTCGGTGGAATCGATTTGTTGGTACGCTGCATTCAAAGCCGTCAGGGCCATATCATGCAGGTTGACCTGTTGGCTAAATTTGGCAAATCTGTATATTTGACCTTTTGCATATTGTGGTTCAGTTACAGCAGCAAGGGAACTATGAATTTCTTCAAATGAATCTTTGTCAAGAAGTTGAATTGTAAATATGACAGGCTCAAGATAAAGGAATTCCTCGAAGTCATCTGACTTTGCAGGCTGTGTTTTAGCCAAATTGTATTCAGCAGATAAGAGCTTTACAACATGCTGTCTTTTAATTTGCCAGAATTCATTCAAAAAAGAGGTTTTGTCAGTTTCGGACTCTGTCTTGAGCAGATTATGAGTCTTTAAGGCAAAGTAAACATTACCGACGTAATGGACAAGCTGTGATTTTTTATCTTGCCCTGCCAAAGAACGTAATTCACTGAATAATACAAATAGTAAATTATCTACTTTTTCAACTCGCGAAAGAAAAGTCGACAGTTGTTCGGCATCATTTTCATCCTTACAGAGACTCTTTAAAGCTTCAAGACCATATTGTTCCGCTTTGGCACAATCGTTCATTTTCAGGCAGGACAACATCAGCATACGTAGGATTTCTTTGTTTGCTCCGTAAGGTATGGTTTCTTGCAAGGATTTACTGATACCTTTTGCCCTTAAAAGATTTGTGGTTGCTGCTTGGAAGCAACCAAAAGATAGTTCGTTGTAGCCACGCAATAACAATGCGAAAAAGTCTAACTGTTGTGGAGTTAATTTTTCAAGCTCCATTGGTTTAACTTGAATGGTTTTAATCCACTGTGGCAGTGTTGATGGTCTTTTCATTTTAGCAGCTTGCTGGTACAAAGTAACTGCATCGAAAGTTCTACCATCTTTTTGAGCTATATTACCTAATACCATAAGTGCTCCGGCACGTATGGCTGAATAGCCAGAGTTGAACAAACTATTCAATATATCTTCTGCATCATTAGCTTTCCCTGTGTCGGCCAAATTTTGGGCTATATATAATTGGCTACATTGCCAAGCCAAACTCTCAGGTTCCACGTTGGCAACCAGATTCTTCCATTGATTTAGAACTTCTTCTTTAATTAACAACTTATTGAATTGCTGGCACAGCTTAAAGGCTTCGTCTTCCTTTTGAACAGTCTGTAGTTTGCCAATGAGTTGCTCTATTTGCTTTTGACGCTCGGTTTTGAAACTAACGAAAAACCTTCTCAACCGTTTCGATGTAAGTTCGACCTCAGGAAATCTCTCATGGAAAATCATTAGTGTTTGCCATGCTTTAGCCTCTTTTGATTTTGCAAGTCTAATCTCAGCCAAATTTTGGGCTGCAATCACTGCAATCTGCGGAGAGTTAGTGTCTTCAAAAATCTTTTCATACAATTGTTGCACATCGCCTAGTGCTCCTGTCTGTTCTAATTGCCTGGCTATCTTAAGTTTAGTAGGTTCGTCGACATCAGCATCTTTTTGCTCAAGTAAAAGGTGGTACTGTCTGAGTGCAGGTTCCAGACCATACTGTTTCTCTAAATAGTGTGCCAGCCATTTTCTTGCCTTTTGCCGAACGGCCTCGTGGCTACCGTTTTCCATAAGGTATATTAAAAGAAATGGCATCTCTGCCTTACCAAAACGTTTAGCTCTAAAGTCACCTGTGGAATTTTTGTTGGTTTTAATTAATTCTGCCTCAAGCAACTCCTGCCATGAGGCTGGTACTCCGAAAGCTACTATGCACGAATGTTTGACAGATTGTTCGAATATCCGCTTTCCGGCATCGCCCAATTTGGTCTCGGCGAATTTGTCCGCCAGATACAAACCCAAGATGCAGTGAGGATTTATATTGAGAGTTATCCGGCCATGCCAGGCCAAACTATCTTGTCCGTATCCTTTTAAAGCTTCCTCTAAAAACAATTCTGTAGTACGAATGCCTTTCAGCGAATCAGGCTTGGCAAAGGCATCCTTTAACTGCTTCTGACGCCGTAGCAAGTTAGGTAAAGGAGCCCGGTCGCTGGCAAGAAAATATAACGTTTGATTGCCAAAGTCACGCCAGTTAAGCGTACCACCAACAGTGCCATAAGAATTGGCAACTGCACAGAACATAAATACCATCTGTAAGACAAAGCAATCAAATCTTTTTTTTGAAGGCATTGTGTTCCTCCTTATGTTAAGGATTTATATTTTTAGTTTTGGCTAATTCCTCTATGAGTTCTATAACAGGTAGACACGGACTTATCAATTCCGCTTTTGTAATAGCCTCTTTAGCTTCGACATGTTGACCCAGTGATATTTTAGCACATGCACTATTATAGTATGCAACTGCAGCAAGGATGCTGTTGCTGTCTGCCTTGAGAAAACGTTCATACATCATGACGGCTGCAGTTAAATTACTTTCTTTGGTGGCAGACATCCCTTTCCAAAACCAGATTTCATTCTCCGGATTGGTATTGCAATACTTAGTATTCTCCTGGGCTGCACGTTTAAAGACATCAATGTAGGAACCATTTACGTTCACACTCTGCCTGTAACAATGCACCGCAGTCGTGCTAAGTGCCAAGCTTTCGGCATGTTTTGCCAAACTCTCATATATCATGCCCCGATCTATACTTTGCCTTCGCAACACACTTGCACTGTAGAGTTCTAAGATGCTATCAATATCTTCAATAATCGCAGTCTCCGACTTGCCCTTAGAGAAAAGGTCTTCTTCAAATTCTTTCAGAGCATCAACGTAATATCCCTTTTTATATTTATTATCTGCCGTAATGGCTGCAAGACAGGTTGCCAGCTTAGTTTTAGGAAACTTTCGTCGGACCGATACGGCTATTTCCAAAGCCTTTGTAAAATCTTTGGTTTCGTATAGTGACAGAGCACGTTGTCTGAAATACGCGCAACAAATATCGGAATTTGGGTCCTCTACCACTTTACTCTCAATAATCTTATTTAATCGTTCTTGCTCAGAAATCCGGCCAATACCGCTTGTAAGCTGCGCCATAAGTTTTACGCCATCTTCAGTGAAACCATATTTATCTATAAAAAGATTTAAACATTTCTTTGTACTTAGGGAATCTAATTCAGATGGTGATAAATAATTTCTTATAAGCCTTGAATAAAATAATATAGCGTCGCTAACATCGCCCGATCTTTCCAAGAACTTCATTGCGTATTCCATACCATTTTCCTTGTCCAGGCTCGCAATCTTACATAGAACTTCGATACGCATGGACGAATCAGGAAATTGCTCAATTAATTCGTAATAATTTTTCACGACATCGGAAAGAAAGCTCTTGACCTCTCTTGCCTTTGCAATTACCAGAAGTGCATCAGCTATTTCATCAGTATGTTTTGTTTTAATGATTGGATTTGTACGCCATTGGCCAAACTCCCGGAGTTTCTCATGAGCCTTCTGAATAGCCCTGTCAGGATCTGTGGCTATTTGTGCATCGCTTATCCTTGAGGACCTAAATAGCTGGTCCGATTTATCTGCAAAATTTATTGTACTTGCTAATACTACCGTTGCTGTTAAAGCAGAACCCATAATAGTTGCCAAAACTTTCTTTGTTTTTTTGTTTTTCACATCTGATTGTTTGGCGAATGTTAACTTGGCGATTTTCCACAAATGTTCAAATTGCCTTTTCATTTTTGTACCCTTTCGATATATGTTGTTTTTCTCTTTCCCTGACACATCCATCTGCCACTTTCCATCCTATTCCTCGCACAGATATTATTATCTGAGGCCGGACCGGGTCAGACTCAATTACCTTTCGAAGTTTGCCAATATTAACGTCGAATGTTTTGCCCCCATCTTCTACAGATGAACAAATCGAATCTGCCCAAATAGGAGAGTTGCGCAGTTCCTTTCTTGAAATAACCCGGTCAGGATTGTCCAAAAAATATTTCAGTAAATCACTCAAAATACCTGGTAGCCGTCGAATGGTTTGATTACACCATACTTCTCTACTCTTAAAATTCACAAGAGTATCTTTTAGTCTTATTATATTGATTTGAGCCCAAGATGGTTCATAAGAGTGAAGAAGATGTGACCGTATACGTCTTACCAAGACTCGAGCAGAGATCTGCCTACCAGTTACCACATCGTTTACTCCGCAATTAAATAGTTGCTCTTCCATGTCTATTTTGACACTGGACATTAATGCGATCAAAATAGTGTGGTAACTGCCGGAGCGAATAAAAGAACAAAAGTTAAAAATCTGCTTGCCTATTGTATCGAAATCCATGAGGATCAAATGATAGTAATGCTTTCTCACCATTTCTTTTGCCGCTTGCATATTCGATGTTTTGTGCAATTCAAGGCCCAAAGACTCGAGTCTGCGACCGATATGAGTCTGCCTTTGATAGTTATGATCAATATGTAATGCAAGTTGCCTACACATATTACAGCTGATAACTTTACTAATGTTTGCACCAATATTTCTGGTTACAGATTTATAACTAAACCTACCTGTTAAAATTTTTATGTATGTGACTTCATTGTTTAAGCTGACATAGAATCTATCTGCCAATGCTGTACTAATTATCCGTTTCTCAACAACACACATTATTCGTACCTAGTAAAA
>CAZTKW010000092.1:0-9498 GCA_964614315.1 uncultured Pirellulales bacterium | reverse complement strand
GATAATGTCAAACCAAAATATTATGTCCTCGATATGTTCCCGTACCCCAGTGGTCAGGGTCTGCATGTCGGCCATCCGGAAGGTTATACCGCAAGCGATATAGTCGCTCGCTATAAACGCACAAAAGGTTTTAACGTCCTCCACCCGATGGGCTGGGATGCTTTCGGACTGCCCGCTGAGCAGTATGCGATTCAGACCGGCACACATCCGGCTCAAACAACACAGAAAAATATCGACAGTATGCGTCGCCAAATTAAATCTCTCGGATTTAGCTATGATTGGGACCGCCAGGTTGATACTACCGACCCGAAATACTTCAAGTGGACACAATGGATTTTTCTCAGGATGTTTAACAGCTACTTTGACGAAACTGAACAAAAAGCTAAACCTATCGAACAATTGCCAATCCCTGACGGCTTGAGCGAAGACGACAGGAGAGAATACATAGATGACCATCGCCTTGCTTATGAAGCCCATGTGCCTGTCAATTGGTGCCCGGAGCTGGGTACGGTTCTGGCAAATGAGGAAGTCGTTGGCGGCCTTAGTGAGAGAGGCGGACATCCCGTATTCAGAAAACCGATGCGACAGTGGATGTTGAAAATAACAAAATATGCCGAGCGTCTGCTTGATGACTTGGCTGGCGTCGATTGGACGGAATCCATCAAAAAGCTGCAGGTCGATTGGATTGGAAAAAGCATTGGTGCTGATGTTGATTTCAAGGTCGATGGTTTTGATGAAAATCTGCGAGTATTTACTACACGTCCGGATACCTTGTTTGGAGCGACATATATGGTATTGGCGCCTGAGCATCCTTTTGTGGACCAGATAACCAATGATGATAAAAAAGAGGCTGTTAACAAATATCGTGAAGAAGCTGCCCGTAAAAGCGATTTGGACAGAACGGATTTAGCAAAGGAAAAGACCGGTGTCTTCACCGGTGGTTATGCAATAAATCCGGTAAATGACCAGAAGATTCCAATCTGGATAAGTGATTACGTCCTCATAAGCTATGGTACCGGAGCCATTATGGCCGTCCCTGCTCATGATGAGCGGGATTTCGAATTTGCAACAAAATTCTCGCTGCCGATTGTCCCTGTTGTCAAACCGGCCGACCCTGAGCAGGCTGAATTGGTTGAAAGGGGCGAACTGTGCTTTGTTGGTGACGGTACCGCAATTAATTCTGCCCAATTCGACGGATTAAAGACTGCTCAATTCAAAGAGCAGATTACAAACTGGCTCCAGGAAAAACATTTGGGCAAAAAATCAATAAATTATAAACTGCGAGACTGGCTTTTCAGCAGGCAGCGATACTGGGGGGAGCCTTTCCCGATTTTGCACATGCAGGACGGCCGTGTTGTCGCTCTTTCAGAGCAGGAGTTGCCTTTAGAATTGCCCGACGTCAGGAACTACAAACCCGCAGGCAAAGGACAACCGCCATTAGCCAACGCTGCCGATTGGCTGAACGTGACGTTGCCCGATGGTTCAAAAGCAAAACGTGAAACAAATACTATGCCTCAGTGGGCGGGAAGCTGCTGGTATTATCTGCGATACCTCGACCCGAATAATGAACAAGAGCCCTGGGAAGCGGAAAAAGAAAAATACTGGATGAATGTTGATTTATATATCGGCGGCGCAGAGCACGCCGTCCTGCATCTTTTATATTCTCGCTTCTGGCATAAATTCCTGTACGACCTGGGGTATGTATCTACAAAAGAGCCGTTCCAAAAGCTCGTCAATCAGGGAATGATTCTCGGTGAGGACGGCCAGAAAATGAGCAAGTCTCGCGGAAACGTGGTCAATCCCGACAGGGTCATTGCAGATTATGGCGCCGATTCCATGAGACTTTATGAAATGTTTATGGGTCCTTTAGAGGCCATTAAACCCTGGAATATGCAGGGCGTCGAAGGTGTCCATCGCTTCTTACAGAGAGTCTGGCGAATGATAGTTCACGAGGATACCGGCCGCCTTGCAGAAGCCGTAAAACAGGCCGAACCGGACGAGCAGACGCTGCGACTGCTGCACAAAACAATAAAAAAAGTTGGCGATGATATAGAAGGTTTCAATTTTAATACGGCCATAAGCGCAATGATGATTTTTACAAATCACCTTGGCAAACAAGAGGTCAGGCCGAAAGCGGTTGTCGAAAAGTTTGTTCAGATTCTCGCTCCCTTCGCCCCTCATATCGCCGAAGAGCTTTGGGAAAAGCTCGGCCACAAAGATACCATCGCTTATGAACCCTGGCCGCAGTATGACAAGGCCCTTATCAGGGAAAAAGAAATTGAGTTGGCTGTACAGGTAAACGGCAAAATTAAGGATAGGATTGTTGTCCCCGCCGATGCCGATGAGCAGCAGATAAAAGAAAATGCGTTAAGCAACGAAAAAGTAATCGCCGCTATGGCCGGTAATAATCCAAAGAAAATTATCGTCATAAAATCCCGGTTGGTAAATATAGTAATTTAAGTCGTATCGCTGAAACAAAGTACGCAATACGAAGCTTATGTGTGTCGAAATTGAAGCAAAACTAAAAGTTGATGCGCACGAACGGATTGTGCAAAGGTTGACCGAACTCGGCGCAGAATTCATAGACGAATACCTGCAGAAAGATTGGCACTTTGATGATGTAGACTCGAAGCTTGCCAAAACCGATAGCTGTCTGCGCTTGCGCCGTCAACTGGCCGGCCGACAGGAAGCAATATTCTTGACTTATAAAGGACCAAAAGAAAAAAATAAATTCAAAAGAAGAAAAGAAATCGAGCTTGAGCTAAAAGACGCTGATTCAATCGAAAAACTCCTCTTGGCTCTTGGTTACGAAAGAACATTGAGTATTGAAAAAAAACGTCGGCTATGGCAGCTTGGAAACTGTGAAGTTGCCCTGGACCAATTACCGCTGCTTGGCTGTTTTGTCGAAATAGAAGGTCCTGATGAGCAAACTATTGCCGACGTGCAGAAAAACCTGGGATTATCTGATTTGCTGCACATACAAAAAAGCTATGCGGCTTTGATGAAAAACAAACTCCTTCAAAAAAACTCTGAGTCCTGATTATGAAACCTGGAGATGGTTATATTGCGTATATTGTGAACCCGAAGTCTGGGGCAAGCAGCAGCAATCCTGTTGGCAGACAGTTTGAGAAATATCTCATAAAAAAGGGTTTTGAGCTTAAAGTCCGCCAAACCGCTTCGTTGGACGATGCATGTGAATTCGCTACGGATGCCGCCGTCGATTACGACTGTGCTCTGGTGGTTGTTGTCGGAGGCGACGGCACCGTCAGGGAGGCTGCGCATGGACTCGAAGGAAGTGACAAGCCACTCCTGATTGTACCTGCTGGTACGGAAAATCTGCTGGCAAGCGAATTGGGTTTTGATGAAAGATTAAAAACCATAACAACTACTTTTGAGGCCGCATACGTTCGTTCTCTGGATCTCGGAAGCGTAAATGGTAAGTGTTTTACTTCTATAGCCGGGTTCGGTTTTGATGGCCGAGTGGTCAATTCCCTCAGCAGTCAGAGACAGGGGCATATTAATTACTTTGATTATTTCTGGCCTCTCTGGAGAACCTTCTGGAACTATAATTTTGAACCAATGAAAGTCAAAGTCGATGACAGGGTCGTTTTTGAATGGCCAGGACTGGTTTTTGTGTGTAATATTTCAAGATATGCTATGGGACTTCAGATACTGCACTATGCTGATTTCAGTGATGGTGTACTGGATATATGTATTTATGAGTGTGACTCTCAAATACATTTGATAAAGCATTCCGCTATGACCGTTTTCAAACGACACGCTGGTTGTTATGATGTTACTTATTGCCAGGGCCGGAACATCACCATCACTTCCGACACCACGGGTATACAAACCGAAATTGACGGCGACCCGGGACCGCCTTTACCTGTCGAAATTAAGGTAATACCGCAGGCTGTAAAATTAATGGTCCCAGAAACGGGCAAACCTGCCGGAATAAGAACAAGAATTATCCGGGCAATTGGATAGAACACTTGTATAAAAGCAAAGCTAAACGCAATATATGGGACTCGATATGAGAAGAGTTAATTTCAAAATTGGCGATGGAGATAAAGAAGCTGGCTTGTCCCCGGCCGCAAATCCCATTGAAATTTCTTTGGATGCACCTTTATTTCTAATGGCTGGACCTTGTGTAATCGAAACCGAAAAGCTCTGTTTGGATATCGCGGAAAGACTTGTTGAAATTAGCCGAAAGACTGAAGTGCCCGTGATTTTCAAGGCCAGTTTCGACAAGGCAAACAGAAGCAGCATTTCAAGCTTTCGTGGGCCGGGACTTCAAAAGGGTTTGGATATACTCGCTGCTGTCCGCAGCAAAACCGGCCTGCCTGTTATGACTGATGTACATGACCCGACCCAGCCCGATATTGTAGCCGATGTTGTTGATTGTTTGCAGATTCCTGCTTTTCTATGCAGGCAGACCGATTTGCTTTGTGCCTGTGCCAAAACGAAAAAACCAGTAAATGTAAAAAAAGGACAGTTTCTTTCACCGGCTGAGATGAAAAATGTCGTTGAAAAGATTCGCTCCTGTGATAATCAAAAGGTTATACTCACTGAGCGAGGAACGTTTTTCGGCTACAATCAATTGGTAAACGATATGACAGCCATTGACACTATGAAAAAGCTGGGCTGTCCCGTTGTTTTCGATGCCACTCACAGCGCTCAGCAGCCGGGCGCCCTCGGATATGCAACAGCAGGCAGAAGAGAAATCGCCCCTCTATTGGCAAAAGCCGCTGTTGCCGCCGGAGCTGACGGCCTCTTTATTGAAGTGCATCCCCAACCTGAAAAAGCCAAATCGGACGCCGAATGCATTATGCCTGTCGACTGGCTTGAAGATTTATTGAAAGTATCCCAAAAAATATTTCAAATCGTTCGTGGACAAGAACGTGGCTGAGGAAAAAGCATATCTGTTCGGCCCGGTGCCTTCACGAAGACTGGGACTGAGTCTTGGTGTCGATATCGTTCCTTTTAAGACTTGTACACTGGACTGTATTTATTGTCAACTTGCCGAAACAACCGAAAAAACCGTCCGGCGAAAAGAATACGTTCCTGTAGAACCCATTTTGAATCAGTTAAAAGAAAGATTAACTAATGGTTTACAGGCCGATTTTATTACTTTCAGCGGCTCCGGTGAGCCTACCCTGAATTCAAGCCTCGGTGAATTTATCGAGCGAATAAAGGAAATTACCGATATCCCCGTAGCGATATTGACCAACGGCACCTTGCTTTACATACCTGAGGTCCGAGCGGATTGTGCAAAGGCTGATGTTGTTTTACCTTCTCTCGATGCCGCCGATGAGCAAACCTTTCACAAAATAAATCGTCCACACCCGGATATCAGTTTCAAAAAGCTTGTTTCTGGTTTATGTGCGTTTAGAAATGAGTTTGCCAGCCGGATTTGGCTCGAAGTCTTTTTGGTCGAAGGTATAAATACCGGCCCGGAGCAGATTGAAAAAAGTGCTGAAGTCATAAAGAAAATTTGCCCAGACAGAATTCAGCTAAATACTGCCGTCCGCCCGACCGCAGACCCGTCGGTAAAGAAAGTAGAGAACGAAAAACTACGACAAGTCGCGAAACTGCTCGGCCCCAACTGTGAAGTTGTGGCTGATTTTTCTCCCCTCTGTCACCGAAAGAAACTCCAAACCAAAGCCGAATACGTCTTATCAATACTGAAACGCAGGCCTTGCTCATTGGAGGATATATGTGCGGGCCTTGGTATACAACCAGCTGAAGCATTAAAATATATCAATAACTTTCAAAACCAGGGAATCATCGTTTCGGAGCAAAAAAATGGACGGCTTTTCTTCAGCGCAAGATAGCAGCCCAAAAGCTGAATACCCCGCCTCACTCAGAAAATTTCTATAAATTTAATCGCATTCTTCCTATATTAACCCTCATTTTTGTAAAGCCACAGGTCTTATTGGCCGATAAAAACTGTGTAATGTTTGGCAAACTGTTGTTTTTCACCTGTTTTTAAAAGAAATTTGGATTTTTTCCTTTAGTAAAGTGTTTTGAGGCCGATAAGTATTTTAGGCCGATAAGGCAGAAGCAGAGCATTTTTGAGCCCTCAGAAATACAGGGGGCTCATCATGAAAAACGTCAATGGAAAAAGCGATACGACAATTGGTTCTGAATAAGGGAGAGGAAAAATTCATCTTTCGATACGAAACTGGAAGTGAGGATAAACTTCTTGATGCTCTCATTCAACAGGCAAAGGACAGACGTACAACTTTTGACTGGTTTGATGCCGCAGTTTTGAGTTTCAAATTGACCCAGTCGCTTATTGGACAGGCAGACGAGCTGCTCCGAGATAATACCGATGCGCAGATTCACGCTAATTGAAAGCGAATAGATATTAAGTTTTGGAAAATTAATAAATCTTTTATGGTCTTGACCAAGGGGGCGGGTCAGCCGGCGAGATTAGATAGGTAGGTAGATTATGGAAGATAGTATTATTATACAGGATTTTCTCAGTTATTTGAACTATGAAAAGCGTTTCTCTGCACATACCGCAAAGTGTTATGGAGCGGACCTTTTACAGTTCGGAGAATTTTTGGTTCAACGCTCTGAAGACGAAATGCAGCACCCCGACCACGATTCTGTCTCACTAACGTCTCAGCATGGCGGCTCGGCTACTGCTCTGGCGACAAAGACCGCTGTCAGTCTTGACCATGTCCTTCTTGTTGTCGATGTCAATACTGTCAGGGCATATATGGCATTCCTGAATGAAAAGCAGTATTCCAAGGCGACAGTCGCCCGAAAGCTGGCAACGCTGCGAAGCTTTTATAAGTTTCTTGTAAAAAGAAACCAAGTTACTTCAAATCCGGTTACCGCCATCAGAACACCAAAGCAGGATAAAAAGCTCCCTAAGTTCCTCGAATACGAACAGGTAAAGATTCTTCTCGAAACACCGCCGGCGGATAACTGGCTTGGTGCAAGAGACAGGGCGATACTCGAAACCCTCTACAGCACTGGGATAAGAGTCAGCGAACTCGTCGCCCTGAATATGGAGGACATTGACTTTCTCGGAGAAGTCCTGCACATTCGCGGCAAAGGGAAAAAGGAACGAATCACTCCCATCGGCTCGTCGGCGTTACAGGTCATTCAGCACTATATGGAGTTCAGAAATAAAAGAGCACAGAACAACAACAATTTCGATACCAAGGTTTTGTTCGTAAACAAGCACGGACGACGTCTCAGCACGAGAAGTGTACGGCGAAAGATGGACAAGTATCTCAAAATGGCCGGCCTCGACCCCGCTATCAGCCCACACACTTTACGGCATAGCTTTGCAACACATATGTTGAATAACGGCGCCGATTTAAGAAGCGTACAGGAACTGCTCGGCCATCAGTCACTATCGACAACACAGGTTTACACACATCTTACTACAAAAAAGCTCAAGGATGTTTACGAAAACGCACATCCAAGAGAAACCGAGCCCGACAATGATACCCAAACCAAACAGTGGTAAAAAATAAAATAACCCAATAGCTCAAATCGTCGTTGCGACCCCCGGCCTGGTGTATAGTCCGGGAAGATGGTTGACACTCGTTCGGACACATAGCTTACACTTTCAGTATAATTAAATTACCGGTTCTTTACAAGGATATTCCCCGAAGCGAGCGGAGGGGAATATCCGGCTTCGTCCATACTCTCCGGGCGGTACAATTTTAAGATCAAGCTCACCTATAGCAAACGGGCCAAAACGAATCCAATAAACACCGTCACGATTTGTGGGACGTATCGCCACTGTTTCACCAACAAGTGCTCTTGCTACATAGAATATTCGTCGTTGAAATTAAAGCGTTTTTCCGTTTGAGACTTTTCGTGTTATCTCACCTGCGTCATAGGTCATTGTCGGCAAGGTTTCCGGAAAACTTCGCGGCGAAAAAGTGTATCTGCAATCCGGTGTTTCCATATTCAGGGCTTCATGGGGACGTTGATGGTTATAAACAATTCGCCAACGATCAAAAGCGGTTTGCAGTCTGAGGTGGTTGGCGAAAAATCTGTTTTTAGGTACCTCCGTTTTGAGAGTACGATGAAACCTTTCCTCTTTGCCCTGTGTCTGTGAATGATACGGTCGGCTGTGCAATATGCGAATCCCCAGACGCAACAGCCATAGAGCCCATAGCGGTCAGTGATGAATGACTGCCGCCCCAGGGGCTGCCGTTGTCCATAAGCATACTAAGAGGCATTCCATACTTGCGAAATACGCCGCTCAGTTGCTTTTTAACTGTTTCTCGCTTTTGATCGGCACAGGAATGCAGGCAGAGATTAAATCGGCTGTGATCGTCAAGCACCGTCAAGGGATGACTGATAGTGCCATCTGACAACGCCACATCACCTTTAAAATCCATTTGCCAAAGGTCGTTGGGATGTTCATATTCGAAACTAATCGCTTTTTTGTGTTGCTCACAAGCATGCAGGTCCAATCTGCCATTGCGTCTGAGAACTTCAGTAATAGTGGCAGCTGCCGGAATTTTCATGTTCTGGATATGCTTGAGTTGGCCGGCCGAGCGCATGTCTTGTAAACGACGGTGAATCTTCCGTCCTCCCCAGGCAGGATTACTGTTACGAACCTTCAGAATCTCCTGTTCTATAACAACGGCGGTACGAGATGGTGAATGATAAGGGCGACGAGATTTGTCAGCCAAACCAGCGTAGCCACCTGAACGGTATCGACAAATCCACTTGTAAGCGGTAGTACGAGATATACTGAACCGTTGGGCCAAGCGTGAGACATTAGCATTTGGACAACTTGCCAACAAAACAAATTCCAGTCTTTGATCCATGATTGAACAGTCCTTCCACGGCATAATGCATCTCCTTTAAAATAAGCTAAAAGGTACATCATACCTTAAACTGACGTGTCAACCATGTCTCCGAACACCTGTAAGCTATGTATCCAGTCTATACACCTGGCCGGGGGTTGTTTTTTTGCACAATAATTCAATAAAAGCCTCTTGCACTCACAATCACTTTTGTTACAATACTATAAGGACTGTGCCTTAAACCGAAGCATTAAATTTATAAGGAGATAAACAAATGCCGGAGGAATTAATTGGAAAAGTATCTGATTTTTTTGCCCATCCGGTTGTGGCTGGCATCGAGTTGACCGGCGGTGTAAAAGTTGGAGATAGAATCCAAATCAAGGGACACACTACCGATGTTGAAATGACTGTTACATCGCTGCAGATTGACAATGCACAGGTGAACGAGGCCAAAGCCGGTGACTCCATTGGAATAAAGGTTCCCGAAAGAGTAAGAAGCGGCGATTCGGTCTATAAAGTTACCGACTGAAGACGACCTGAACCTGAGAATCGCCGAAGGAATTAGCGGCTGTTCGTTAACGCTTTGCCGGTTTTGAAATTGGGTTTGATTGGGTTTGCTGGAGGCTACCTATGGCATGAATTGTTTTTGGGCTGAAAATGGGGGTGGTTGTCGAAAAATCGCGCATAAAAGGGCTAAAAAGCGTAAAAG
>CAZTKW010000091.1:8000-9563 GCA_964614315.1 uncultured Pirellulales bacterium | reverse complement strand
ATCTGCGAGAGCTGTCTCTAACCCATCTTTCACAGTTTGAGAACATGTTGATCGTGCAAATCAGAAATGAACGTTAGAGTCCAAGCATGTGGTGTACGAGCAGCGACTGAGAAGGGATTTTGAGAAAGGAGATCATCGCTGCCAGTGCCCCTCCCTCATTCTCATCTTGCATGAGACAACTCTGGGCCTTGACACACTTGTCCAAGCGTGGTAGTATTATGTTTGCGCCGAAGTAGGAGGCTGTATTAGCTATGAATGCAGTGAGTTGTGATAGAGAATCTCTGCTGGGCATTCTTAAAGGAGGCCAGCATTATCGGTGTTCCGATATCTCAATGGGGGGACACTTCAGAATAAGTATCTGTTCGTAACCTCATCTTTTTCAAGGTTTGATTTATTAAGGGGAGACACAGCTGGTGTTAAGAGTTCTCAAGAAATGGGTAGCCAAGACTGGAATAGTGTCTCTTCTTGCAACCATCTTAATGTCATGTTTGGTCTTATATAGCATCTGTGTGCCGATCATCGGGATCCCCAGCCCAACGAAGATGAAGCTGTCAATACGCCACGCAGCGCCACTGACACTGGACGGGCATATATTGGGCACTGACCAGTATGGGCGTGATATTCTTTCCCGGGTGAGCTGGGGCACTCGCTACTCCTTTCTCATCGGGTTTGTATCGGTTCTTATTGCTACAAGCGTGGGAATGCTGATTGGTGCATTTGGAGGGTTGTGGGGTGGTGCAGCCGATTTGTTGGTCCAGTTCATTACCGACGTGCTAATGACCTTCCCAACGCTTGTTCTCGGGGTGCTCCTGGTCGTCGTGTTGGGACGGGGCATGAGCCAACTCATACTAGCGATCTCCCTAGCGTTGCTACCTAGACTGATCCGCATTTCTAGGGGCAAAACCATTCCCATGCGCACAAGCAGTTTCATCGAAGCTGCACGTGCCCTGGGTTCATCAAGAAGCAGAGTGCTATTCCGCCATATCTTGCCAAACGTCTGCCCGGACATGATGTACATGGGTATACTGTGGTTCGCGACAGCGATTCTACTGGAATCGGGATTGGGATTTCTAGGTCTAGGGCTCAACCCTCCAACACCAAGTCTAGGCAGTATAATTAGAGATGGCTTACAGTACGTTTTCCAAAGTCCGTGGGAATGCCTGCTGCCAGGGATTGTCCTGATGCTTCTGGCAGTCAGCAGTGGCCTTATAGGAGATTCAGTTCAAGAGTTAGCGGAAAGAAGATAGGGAGACAAGTCATGCACACAGATTTGCACTGCAAGGCCTCTGCTACGATACAGAAAGGGACAGGATGCTGTCTTATACACTGCGACGCCTCTTTGTAGGATGTTTCATTGCCCTATCCGCAATTACCCTTGTATTCATTGGCCTACGCGTTCTGCCTGGCGATCCTGCGCTGCTCGTGCTTGGAGAGGAGGCAAGTGAGCAGCAGCTTGCTGAGTACCGTACAAGTTTAGGGCTGGACCGTCCTCTCTACATTCAGTATTTCGATTTCCTTTTAGGCCTTGTGCGAGGAGATTTTGGCAGTAGCTTTCTTGCGGGC
>CAZTKW010000091.1:0-7990 GCA_964614315.1 uncultured Pirellulales bacterium | reverse complement strand
CCGTAAGCGCACGAATCAAGCGCGGTCTTTTCTATAGTCTTACGCTTGTGTTTTCCGGTTTGCTTATCTCGAGTCTGATAGGTATTGCTCTGGGGCTATTAGCAGTATTGTTCAAGGACTCCGCTATCGACAAGGGAATCCAGATAGTTGCTTTGACGGCTGTTGGTAGCCCTGTCTTCTTCATCTGTATTTTACTGATCATAATCTTCCCGCTTACTTTGGGTGTGTTTCCAGTAGAAGGTGGAGGTGATATGAACAACTTGTCCGATCTTCTATATCATCTCTGTTTGCCAGTTATTGCTATAATAGTTTTTATGACAGGTTATATCGAGCGAGCAACAAGGATCTTCATGGCTCAGATCATGTCAGAGCAATACATAGATACTGCTAGAAGCAAGGGTATTAGCGAGAAGTTAGTCATAGCAAAACATGGCTTGAGGAATGCACTAATACCGATCGTTACGTTCATCGGCTCGTATGTAAACGTATTGCTAGGAGGGACAGTTCTCATAGAGACGGTCTTCAACAGATTTGGCATTGGCAGTTTGATGGTATATGCTGCAAGACAGCGTGACTACAGCATGCTTCAGTCTACCATAGCAGTCTTCGCTTTGATGGTGGTGTGTGTGAATCTACTGGTTGACCTGACCTATAGTTTCATAGACCCACGTGTGCGATACTAATAGGGACAGCACTATATGCAAAAGGTGAATGGGAAGCTATTGAGGTAAATGCAAATCCAACAAACATCAGGAGAGCGGCGAAAGAGGAAGATGGAAGACGAAGCAAAGACAGACCAGAACAAAGTTATCCTACCGAAAGGGGTGGGGCGAAGTGACCGTGTGAGGAGTGGGTATTTTGGGACCGGATTTCGCCGGATTCAGTGGGTGTTTGACAAACAAATTTTACATGCGTATAATCCACAGACTTGTTGGTGCTTTGGCCAAGGGGGTGATATAGGCAAGAGACTACGGCCAGGAATGCTGTTGGAACAATGTGTCTGCAAGTAAAAAGGAGGTATCGGCTATGTTGTTTCACTTAAGGAATGTCGAACGTTTCAGTCTAGCGGTGGCAGTGGTAGGAATAATCGTGGCAAGCGCGATAGCTCTTCCGACTGTTGCAGGTAGTGATAGAGAGAAATACCTGATAATTGGGAGCGAGAACGAAGATGTAGCAACCTTAGCTTTTGACAAGGCGTTGCGCAATGCTCAGTACATTGTTGCGGATAACGTTTACGATAGACTAGTGGAGTTCGAGTTAGGCAACACGCCAAGTGAGGGGAAGCTTCCGTGTCTCGCCACGAGTTGGGATGTGAATGAAGACAAAACAGAGTGGGTGTTTCACCTGCGAGAAGGTGTCCAGTTCCATCACGGGTATGGTGAAATGACATCGACTGACGTTAAGGCTTCCCTGGAGAGAAGCAGAGACTTGGGAAAACAGAGCGCCCTGCTAGACAACATTGTGGATATAGAACTGCTAGATCGATATACAGTTAAGATCATACTCGACGCCCCAGATTTGTACTTCCTGGACAAACAAGCGAATCGAAAGATCGGGCCTATCTTCCCAGCAGGGTATTCGGAGGAAGATCTTGCAACAAAGCCTGTAGGAACAGGTCCGTTCGAGTTCGAAAGTTTTGTCCCTGCTGATGAAATCGTTCTGAATCGCTTTGAAGATTCTTGGAGGGAGCCAGCTAAACTTGAAGGAATCGTGATACGATTTATCCCTGAAAACATCACACGTGTAGCGGCTTTTAAGGCGGGAGAGATCGATATCTGTGAGTGTCAAGCCCTTCAGTGGGAACAGATCAGCGCCCTCCAGGAGGAGGGGTTCATTCTTGACATGGGTGGCGCGGTCTTGCTGAATCTGTTCTTCTTCAACACGCAGTATCCACCTTTTGATGACGTACGCGTTCGGAAGGCCGTAGCATATGCAATTGACCGTGACGAACTGGCGGCATATTTCGGTCCAGTTTCGGAGCCTGCCGTGTATCCCCTGCCATGGGTTCCTGATCGTGCAAAACCTGAAGACATCGCCAGGTATGACCATGATCCAGATAAGGCGCGGGACCTTCTGGCTGAAGCCGGTTATCCTAACGGATTCTCGTTCAAGACGGTCATTTACCCGCTAGCGTATTATCAGGATCCGTTGCTTATCATGCAGGACAGTCTTGCCGAGGTAGGCATAGATATGATAATAGAGGTCGTGGATGGACCGAGTTATCGCCCTGAGCTGCAGAAGCCACCAGGCTATCCCGTGGCAACATACCACTTCTCTAGGTTTCCGGCTGTTCCAGCGACGCTCCTGGAGTTCTACTATGGTGCAGCTATTCCCGGGCAGCCTACAGGCCGCCAGAACTACACTTGGTCAGATGAATTGGATCCGTTGATCACGGACATCTTAAGTGAGACAGACTACGATAAGCATCTAGAGCTGGTTAAGCAGTTTCAGTATGAGGTAATGGATAACTGCTTAGTACACTGCAACGTTGAGGTGCGTCGGATCGTTTTAAGGGCTCCCTACATAGAGCTAGGATACGATTTCCAGTCCACTCTCTTCAATAATTACCCCGACATGTGGACGCTAACGAAGAACATATAGGAAAGCTAATAGACGAGCTAATAGACGATAGGGGGAGCATTACTGCTCTCCCTATTCTTTTAAGCTGAACTTGTAGATTTTTCACAATGACGAATTGTACTGTTATGTGATAAATCTTGATGTGGGTGCGCCAAAGCTAGATCAAAATACGAGAGGGGGAATACATGCGCGAGCCACCAAACGCAATCAGCGGGCAATTTGGGTATATACGAAAGTGGGACACGAAGTGGCAATTTTCAGATGTCTTGTTAACCAAAGCAGCAACACTTCCGACTGCTGCTTTATCTGATGTTATGGGTAGATATGGCGCTCTGCCTAGTTCCGTCAAGAGCCTTACAGGCAAGAGAGTATGCGGCCCAGCCTTCAATGTAGAGCTATATCCGAACGACAACCTGTTTCTTCATCTGGCGATCCATCTCGCGCCGCCTGGAGCGGTCATAGTTGCCACTCAACGAAAAGCTGACTTTACAGAAAGAGCTCCGTGGGGAGAGATTATGAGCACAGCTGCCAAGAAGAAGGGAATACAAGGCCTCGTACTTAATGGTTTAGTGCGAGACGCTTCCAGATGCTGCGATCTTGGTTTCCCGATTTTCTGTATTGGACCAGGCATCAATGGATGTGAGAAGAAGGGGCCAGGAAACATCAATAAGACGATGGCGATCGGCGATGTGATTATTGATCCTGGTGACTTGATTGTGGGCGACGACAGCGGGGTGGTAGTAGTCCCGAGGGAGACCGCTGACGACGTGGTAACGAAGGCGGCTGTTAAGGTAGCGAATGAAGAAAAGAGACTAGCAAGTATATCGAATGGCGTATTAGCCTCACCACTCCTGGAGGAGTGGATGAATAACTCCAGAATCAACTTTCCGAAGGAATGGAGCGGCATTGAAGAATGACGCTTTGGCTGACAAGAATGGGCAATCGGAACACAGACACCAAAGCGTGGATATTCTGTTAGATGATATACTACGTATTAAACCTGGTGAATTAGTCTACGTTATCTCAGATACTAATACACTAGTTAGTACGCGTAGTCTAATGGATCAGATCATGCTTAGGAAAGCTGTCCCCGTACTGGGAGTGTATGTGGGAGAGGAGTTTCGTAGTGGTCTAGAGCCGCCATCATGCGTCTCAAAAGCTGCAGAAGTAGCCGATGTTGCAATTGCGGCTGCAACTATGTCGCTGGCCAATACGAGCCTTCGAAGAATACTACATGATAATGGGGGACGATTCTTCTCTTGCCCCTCTTTCTCCTTTGATCTGCTAGATACGGTGCTAGCCGGCGTTGACCTAGAGGCAGTGCGTTCAGATGGAACGGCTGTTTCAAAGCTTCTTGAACAAGGCAAACAGGCAACAGTCGTGAGTGGTGAGAATTCAGAATACACGCTAGAGCTGGATATATCGGAACGCAGGGGGAACGCTCAAATTGCGCTTTGTGGGGATGCAGGCAGTTTTGCTTCGTTGAGCTTGGAGGCCAACGTATCACCGCACGAAGACAAAGGAGATGGCGCTGTTGAGGTTAGTGCTTTGCACCCAACCAATCGAAAGGGATCAGAGTGGCGTAAGTCAGTATTGCATTTCAAGGATGGCAAGATTGTTGACATAGTTGGTCTGCCTGCTGACACAGACTTCATAGAGAAAGTTCTGAAGTCGTACGAGGATGATCAGATGTATCATTTCGCGGAACTGGGCGTAGGCCTGAACCCCGTCACAAGATTCACGGGCGAGTCATACATCGCAGATGAGAGTGCTAGGGGTACGATTCACTTTGGAATGGGCCGCAGCATAAGCTTGGGCGGATGTAAGCACGCAGCAGGCCACGTTGATTTCATAGTCGAGTGCCCTACGGTACGCATCGATCATATCTCTCTGTTGCGCGAAGGTCACATCATAATCCCTAATGCACGATAGATTCAGGCAGCAAAGCAAGCAATATCTTTTAAGGAGGATTCATGGGTAGTCCAGCATATGCGTGGATGGATGGCGAAATAGTGCCTTGGGATAAGGCGAAAGTACATATTGCTGCCCGTGTGGTCACCTCAGGATTGGGAGCATTTGAGGGTGTGCGCGCATATTGGCAGAGTGATAGCAAACAACTACTTGTTTTCAGGCTTCATGACCACGTATGCCGCCTTCTCCAATCCGCGAGAATCTATGGAATGGAACCTCGCCTTACGGTTGACGACATCGAGTCGGGTTGCGTTGAACTTCTTCAGCAGAACAGCTTTGAGGAAGACTGCTACTTGCGACCCTGTATCTATCAGGGGAACCCGTGGGGAGCCCCGCGCTCAGTTAAAGTCTCGATCTTCAACGTCCCACGGTCGAGCCATCTTGGCATTCGGGAATTTGAAGGCATACGATGTAACATCAGTACTTGGAGAAGAATACCGGACTTCGTGCTTCCGCCTCGAGCCAAGATGAACGGGAACTACTTACAGTTAGTAATCGCCAGCAATGAGTCAAAAGCCTCAGGTTACGAAGAGCCTATTCACTTAACTGTAAATGGTAAAGTCAGCGAACCACCGGGAGCAAACATATTCATCGTTCGAGACAATACTCTGATAACCCCTTCTACGTCGAGTGACATACTGGAGGGTATTACTAGAGACAGCATAATTAAACTTGTAGCTGACAATATGCCGGACGTGAAGTGCGTAGAAAGGACAGTAGATAGAACGGAGTTGTACATATCAGATGAGGTTTTCTTGTGCGGTACTGGGCATGCTGAAATAACTCCAGTTATATCGGTAGACAATTTAAGCATCGGAAACGGTAAGCCTGGAGTAATAACCTGTTCGTTACGTGCACTATACTATGATGTAGTCCATAGCAAAGTTGAGAAGTACTCGTCATGGCTAACCCCAGTACGCAAGGCGAATTGAGTTGATCGATGTTCCTTGAACTACCACTTCCGATACGAATCCTTAAGATATGTTGACTCGACAGTTTTTCTTGCAATGCTATGCATGCGGTCAACGCTATCCCCTGACTCCATTTGAGCAGAATTGTGAATGCGGCCAACCGCTCTGGGTTTGGAGCAAGGGTCTCCTAACGCAAAAAGCGGCTGTTAGCAATAGGAATAGCGGATTGTGGCGGTACCTCGGTATGTTGCCACTTCGCGGCACATCCCTCCTCTCTGAGGGAGGAACTCCATTACTTGAACTGCAAAAAGGTGCGGAATATGCAGGGCTAGACCGTGTATTGTTGAAAGATGAGAGTCGAAATCCAACAGGCTCCTTCAAAGATCGGGGAAGTTCAGTGTCTATCCAGCACGCTGGCCTGTCAGGTTATCAAACTGTAGGAACGGTGTCGCGGGGAAACATGGCAATCTCCATGGCCGCTTTTGCGGCAAGATCGGGGAAGAAGTGCCTTATCCTAGTACCAGAGCATATTCCTCCCGAAAGGGTTGCTGCAATAGCAACGTATAAGCCTATGATAATCCCCGTATCAGGAGATTACTCGACGCTTTTCGATGTCTCTCTGCAGATAGGAAAAGAATATGGGATAGTTTTTAGTAATTCTATATCTCCGATGAGAATAGAGGGTCAGAAGACAGTAGCGTACGAAATATGTGAAGATTTACTATGGCATTCGCCCGATGCCGTGGTGCTTCCAGTAAGCAGCGGGGGGAATCTTAGTGCGGTCTGGAAAGGCTTTTTCGAGCTTGAGAACATGCGCGCCATCAGCAAGATTCCAAGGATCTACGGGGTTCAAGCAGCTGCTTGTGCGCCAATCGCGCGTGCGTTTGATAAGGGCCTCAAGAAAGTGGAACCTGTGATTGCTGGAGCAACTTTGGCATTCTCAATTGCGAATGCTAATCCTCCGAGCGGAGATAGAGCCTTACATCTCGTGCGTAATACAAATGGCGGGATGGTTTCCGTATCGGATGAAGAGATCAGTGAGGCGAAAGAAGTCCTCGCAGAAGAGGAAGGTATTAATCTTGAAGCTGCAGGAGCAGCATCCCTCGCTGCTTTGCGGAAGCTGGCTTCGATATCCGAAGTTCGCTCAACTGAAGACGCAGTCATAATTGGTACTGGCGTAGAAAGGAATGCCAGCAGAACTGTGAAGTACAATTACAAAAAACAAAGCGTGGATACAATAGCTGCATTCATCGGTGAAATGTTAGCGCAAGAGAAGCAGAAGCAACAAGAGAACTCTTGACAACGCGCAAGAGAAGGTTCTGACACATTCTGAAAGGTAAGGCAGGTGAGAAGCTGTAGCCACTATGCAGTAGGCAACTGCTAGTAGTTAAAAAGTAAGAGAAGCACTACTATAGTAGAGGGGATGCGCTGGGTAAGCTGTACCACCTAAGTTGCTAAGTTTGAGGAGACTGTTCTGGCAGCATCATCTCGACAAGCGAGATGATCAGCATGAGACAGAAGGGGGAGCGCTACTCTAGCTTCAAGTGACAGACGAGCCATAATACTACAGAAAGGAAGGCGATATCGAATGGGAAGCTTCTGCATCTCAGAATTAGCGGGAAGAGTCCTTGAAGTCAACCTCGGAATTCCCTCCGTCCAGATATCAACATTGGATGAAGCAATTTACAGGCTCTTCTTGGGTGGAAGAGGACTCAATCGGTTCCTACTTAGCAAAGCACTGTCAGAGAAAACGCAACCTTTGGATATGGAGAATCTACTCGTCTTTAGCGCCGGATTGCTAGTTGGGACTTCAACGCCAGGGGCAATCCGTCTGAGCATCGATAGCAAGAGCACCTTTTCCGGAGGGGTTGGTTCTGCCAATGTAGGAGGTGACTTCGCCCGCGAACTTAAGATGACCGGTTTCGGAACAATCATCGTAACTGGAGTTTCAGATATCCCAGTGTACCTACTGGTGACAAACGGAGAAGCAGAACTCGTACCTGCAAATCACCTATGGGGGAAGACGACAATGGAAACAGTCTGTGCTTTGCGTTCGGAGTTGGGAAAAACTGCGAAAGTACTGTGCATAGGCCCCGCAGGCGAAAGGCTGGTCCGAGGCGCCGCAATTATAGCCGACGGTGTGCGAGCTGCATCAAAATGTGGCGTAGGCTCCATAATGGGCTCAAAGAAGTTGAAGGCGGTCGTAGCGATCGGCACAGGCAAAGTTCAGGTGGCAAATTCTAAGCTCTTGGAAGTTATAGCACGGCGTCTATGGCGCAAACTAGGGAAATCTCAAAGTGCGCAGGGAAAACGTCTGGACGGCACTGTAGGCTCCATAGTCCTGAAGAATAGTATTGGTGGCATCCCTTACCACCATTACCAAGATGGCTATATGCCTCCTGAGAGGCTGTCAAAGCTGAGCGCCGATAGCTTCAAACGCTACGAGAAGCGTCGCTTCGGCACAAAGGGCTGCGCTGTTGGATGTAGATCCATTCACAGCGTTAGGGATGGGGTATATAAGGGAACCA
>CAZTKW010000090.1:0-9564 GCA_964614315.1 uncultured Pirellulales bacterium | reverse complement strand
AGTGTAATAGCTCCTGCAAGCTTCTTATTATTGTCAACAACAGGATAGTAGAAATTATTGGTACTACCAACTACCTTGACAACTTCGCTCAGCAGCATGCCGGTGGAAACAACCGGAACTTCTTTATCTATTACATCTGCAACTTTGTAAGTTTCTACAAGGTCCTCTTCCGTAATATTCAAACCTACTTCTCCTGCTTTTTTGACCCCAAGTTTCACAAACATAGGTCCGAATATTTCCACAACAAATGTTGTTGTCATTACAATAGTGATAATCGAGTGTCTGATTTGGCCTGTAAACAACTGGCTGGATATAATTGCCAGGCCTATTGCCACACCGGCCTGGCTGAGCAGGCACAGGCCAAGGTATTTACGAACCGTTTCAGCCGCGTTTGAAAGCTTTGCCCCAAACCACGAACCCAACATCTTTCCGCCCGTTCTGCCTATAAGATAAACCACAACCACTGCAATCATCCAGCCTGCTATTTCACCGAAAACAAGATGTGCACCTGCTAAAACAAAAAACAATACATAAATTGGCGGCGCGAACTTCTCCACAAGCTCGAAGGTGCTTTTTCTTCTGCGAGGGGCAACATTGGCAATTGTTACACCCAGTGTCATTGCAGCAAGAATTGAACCGAGTTCAAGTGCTATGGACAATCCAATAACAAGCAACACGGAAGAAACTGTAAAGGTAAGTGCTTTATCCGATTCTTTTATACGTTTCAGGATAAAGCTCAGCACAAGTCCTCCCGTAATACCCAGGACGAGGGCGCCGGCAATCTCTAAAAAAGCCTTCAGAACAATCATCCACATTGAACCGCCCGTCTTACCCAGTAAGGCTGCTGCGATACTCGATGCCACCCCGTAAAGCAGAAGCGCAAGCCCGTCGTCGAGAGCTACGATTGCGAGAACAGTAGATGTCAGGGGACCACGTGTCTTATATTCCCATAGTACGCTTACTGTGGCTGCAGGCGCTGTCGCTGAAGCAATGGCACCAAGAACAATGGCCATAGCTATCGATGTATTAACATCACGTGTAAACCACCACGACATCAAACCCGAAAAAACAGCCACAAGAAGAAATGCTGCTATACCTTCGGAGAACAGAATAACAAAAAACTGCTTGCCGTATTTTTTGAAAACCTCACCTCGCAATTCCCCCCCTATCATAAATCCGATTATGCCGAGGGCGAACATATTAAGTGATGCCAGTGATTCAACAGTTTCACGGCCGATGATATTCAGGCCGGATTCGCCTATAAGCAGACCTATCACGACATAACCAACTACCTGAGGGATGCGGATTTTCTGGAACATCTTTGCACCGGCGGTTCCAAAAAAGATTGCGATGCCCATCAACAAAATAATATTGAGGTGCTCCGTCCCCTGAGCCAGAATATTAGCTAAAAGTCCGACCATAATCTACAATCTAAAAAATGTGAAAATTAAAAAAATACTTAGCAGCAGGAAAAAATACGCAAAAACTCAAAATAGTTACCACCAGCAACTTAAAAGCAGTACATAGTAACTCTAAAAAGCGTTTTGTCAAAGGATTTCTTACTCATTATACTGCTCTAGAGGTCAAAAAATACTAAAGCTTTTCTCTCATTTTCGAGGGCCAGAAGAAAACACCGCTGGGCAAAAACCTGTAGGGTTGTTTTATTTTTCACTGATTTTGATACCAACCCAATTATCTGTGCGGAATGGCGAAGCCGGCAGACCTTCCTTATTATACAGGTTACATGCCGGATAATCCTTCCAGCCATAACGCACAGCGACAGGTTCTGTCGTCCCCAGAGAACTGACAACAACGGTATCGCCGTCAATAGCCGCATCAGCCCTGACGAATTTACAGTCAGCACCGGAAATGACGAAACCTTTCAGCTCTGCTGCGCCATCGGCAACAAGTCCACTGCCAACATAGTCGAAAGACAGTACAATCTTACTTCCTTTGATTTCCATCGATTTGTATATCGGCCCCGAACAAACCAGGTTTTTGTCATAGGTCCTAGCCAAAGCCCACAGGGCCAGACGCTTTCCAACATCCTGCTTATTTTTCGCATGCGTATCGTTAGCGTCGCCGATATCTATCGCTACAGCCATCCCAGTATTTGGAACTGACATTGTCATTAGCTGAGCTTCACGCAGCAGCACCCAGTTAATGCCGGCACCGCGCCACCACGGCACACTTGTATCGAAACTTGCCAATTGTACAAAATAGAAACCAAAATCGCCCTGTCCCCAGTTACTGCGCCAGTTTTCAATCAATGGAGGATATAACTTTTGATACTGACGCGACCTGCTCGCATTATTCTCACCCTGGTTCCATATCACCCCGGCAATGCGATACTGCATAAGCGGCGCTATCATTCCGTTGTACAGTCCTGAAGGTGTGTTACGATGTCCCGGCCCAACAGGATGAGAAAACGTCTGGCGCCAAGGTACCGGCTTGCCTTCAGCTTTTGCCTCGGCGATAAGCTTCTGATGTTCAGCGAGCTTGCGTTTATACTCTTTCATCGCCTCTGGATATTTTTTTAGCCGTCGCTGAAAATTATCGAGTATCGGCTTGTAATCCGCATCGGATTCAAGAACTTTTTTACTCATCCATGCCGATATATTCGTACCTCCATTAGATGCATCAATCAATCCTATCGGCACTTCAAGTTCTTTATGAAGCTCTCTGCCGAAAAAGTATGCCGCTGCTGCAAAATCGTTGACTGTCTCCGGGCTGCACTGCGACCACGAGCCTCCGCAATCGGCCTGTGGTTCGTCAGCTACCTTTCTTGCCACCTTAAACAAGCGAATTCGAGGATAATCAGCGGCTGCGATTTCTTCTTCGTAATTGAGCACTCCGGAATACCATGTCGCCACATTACCCATAGGCATTTCCATATTCGACTGACCGGAGCAGACCCAGACTTCACCCACCAGAATATTTTCCAGGACAATTTTATTGCCGCCCTTTATGCTCATTTTGTAAGGCCCGACAGATTTGGGAGATTTGATATTAACAGACCATTTGCCATTATCATCGGCGATAGCGGAGTTACCAAACCACTGCCAGCCAGCCTTGACTTTTACTTTCTCGGCTGGTTCGGCCCAGCCCCAAACAGCCACTTCCGTCTTCTGCTGCAGAACCATATTATCACTTATCAATGCCGGTAACTTAATGTCACTTAAACCAACAACGCTACAGCCAAACAGCAACGATAAACAAATACACAAAAAAACTGGATTTTTAAAACCTGTTCGCCTACAACTCATCTGTTAACTCCTTAAAAACACAGTTCTCAGTATCGGTTTTTCAGCTTCTCTAAACCTTTGGAAATTATACTACCGATATAAATACAGAGCAAAAAGGATATTTTTCCCTATTTGCCAAACAAAAACAAAAATATAAGAGTATTAATTTCAGGACCCTTGTTAATATGTTATGATGTTCTGGTTAATCTGTATAATTTGGAGGCTTATAAAATGCCTAAATTACATAACGGCATATGGATATTCGTTGTAATTTCTGTAATTCTGCTTGCACTTGGGCTTGCACTTGGAATAATCATGCCGGTAATAATGCAAATGCGGGAAAAGGCCGATGAAACTCAAATCGAGCCTATCCATCAGCACCAGCATGTACACACTGAGCCGTTTATCGAAGACACTAACGAAACAACGGCAATGAACACCGAACCTGCTGTAAGCATCAACGAATCCGAGCAAACCGAGACTCTCACTGAAAGCGCCATTGAACCTGCGAAACCGGCCATCAGCCCCAAACCAAGCTTAAAAAATGTTATCAGCTCTGCACGAACCTGGGGGCCGGTTTTTACCACCTGGTACGGCAAAGAGGCTCCGGATTTCACTTTGACAGATATTGACGGTAAAGTACACAGGCTCGGTGACTATCGGGGTAAAGATGTTATGATTATCTTCTGGGCGACATGGTGCGGCCCATGCAGATACGAAATACCACACTTAATAGCACTGCGAAACAGGGTCAGTACAGATGAACTGGTTATGCTGGCCATATCCTATCAAACCCCGATGCCGCTGGAAAACGCTGAAGTGATAAAAAAGTTCCTCCAGGAAAACCCAAAAATGAATTATACGGTCTTTTCTGCCGATGCAAGTACTATGGCAGATCCGTTTGACAAAATAGCTTCGATACCCTGCAGTTTCTTTATAGATTCGGCCGGTAAAATAAAGCTGGCCACTGCCGGCTTATTGACTCTGGGCGAAATCAAGGCTATTTTGCAGGCCGAATGGCCATAAATCGCAGGTTTTCTTAAAAATTTTCTGGACAGCACTGGAAAGCACTGTTAGAATGCCCTTTTGGGTAATAGTGATAGTTAATTGCAATTAGAGGCTTAAATATGGCACATAAAAAAGGACAGGGCTCAACAAGAAACGGAAGAGACAGTAATGCACAATACAGAGGCGTGAAAAACTATGGCGGCCAGGCGGTAAAGGCCGGCTCAATTATTGTCAGACAGTGCGGAACGAAATTCTTCGCGGGCTCCAACGTCAGTATGGGCAGAGACTACACGCTATTCGCAACAGCACCCGGAACGGTCAAATTCCAGGGGCGAAAAGTCCACGTCGTCTGACGATAACCAAAAATAACTGGCAAAAAAAGGATGGTAATCACACCATCCTTTTTTTGTTACTACACCGGATAAAGTGGCAAATCTAAAATCATTCTGGTAATATAACAGCACAAATGGAAAAATGGACCACTATTAAACTGAAAGGAGTTGTAATTAAAGATACAAATTTAATCACAATTCAGATAATCTGGATTTTAGTCCTGATTGTCGTATTAACACCCGTAAACGGATTTTGCAAAGACAAATGTGTTGTGCTGGTAGGTGGCGCCCTTAACTGGCGTTCAAGCAATTCTGTTAAGAGCATACTGGAGGATAAAGTCGGGGACTGTAATGTCTATACACTGGACTATATAAAAGACCTTCCCACGGCAGACCTTAATTCGGTAAAGTTAATGTATTTTCCCGGCGGGAACTACTTCGACATCAAACCGCCAGCCAAAGCCGCAGAAAACATCCGCAAGGCTGTAGCGGCGGGTATGGGTTATTTCGGTACCTGCGGGGGCTCACTCATCGCCGTTGAAAGCACGCCGGCTTCAAGCGAAAGAAATCAACTCGCCTTATTCCCCGGCCACCAGGTATTTGGCGAAGGAAGAGGAATGAGGAAATACAACTTCAACGTAAAACATCCGGTTGTGGCTAACTCGTCCGTTGCCGGTAGTATTACGTCCGAGTTTGAAATACACTACAACGGGGGAGGTAGTGATATGCAGCCTTTTGTCAGCGGTCTGGTAAACTGGGTCGTTGCCAACGATGAAATACGAGGAACACCGGCATTAACAACGACGATGTATGGCAAAGGACGGGTCTTTCTCTCGGTTGCTCACCCTGAGCGGTCGTGGATTCCTGCGACACACCCTGTAGTCGTTTTAGCCGCCGAATGGTGCCTGGGCAGGTCGGAACCCAGTGAGAACAAACCACCAACAGTAAAGGCAGATATGCCGTCAAGAGGCATATTCAATAAATTGTTGACCTTCTCAGCTGTGAGGTCGGATGACCCTGAAGGCTACCCAATTGGCTTCACTTGGGACTTCGGCGACGGCTCAGCCCCTGGATACCGGCCGCTCGAGAGGCATAAGTACACGAATAATGGTGTTTATACGGTTACGCTTACGGTTACCGATGGCAAAAACGAAGTTGTACGTACTAAAGAAATAAAAATTATAGCCAATGAGCAAGCAACTCCGTAGAAAACCGCCACCGATAACACAAATTCAAAAAAGACTAATGTGCCTATGAATGCAAAGTCCCGCAAAATACCGGTCACTAACGACTAACTATGTTTATCGATGAGGCGAAAATCTGGGTTAAGGCTGGTAACGGCGGCAACGGCTGCCTAAGTTTCCGCCGTGAAAAATTTGTCCCCAAAGGCGGCCCTGACGGCGGCAATGGCGGAAGCGGAGGCAACGTTTATTTCCAGGCGGTTGAAAATCTGGACACCTTGCTGGATTTCGCCGGCAAGCATCACTGGCAGGCCAAAAACGGCCAGGACGGTGAGGGAAACAATAAATCGGGCGCCGAAGGGAATGACTTAATAATCAATGTTCCACCCGGCACGCTCATCTACGATACCGATATCGACCTGCTGCTCAAAGACCTCAACAAAGTCTCAATGAAGGTTTGCATCTGTCGGGGCGGAAGAGGAGGAAAGGGCAACAAAGCCTTTGCAACATCGACCAACCAGGCACCAAGGGCAACCACTCCCGGCAAAAAAGGCCAGGAGCGAAATATCAGGCTTGAACTGAAGCTCATCGCCGATGTCGGCCTGGTCGGTATGCCCAACGCCGGCAAGAGCACACTCATCTCACGGTGTTCTGCCGCAAGGCCTAAAATAGCCGACTATCCATTCACCACGCTTGAGCCTGTACTCGGCATCGTCGAGCTGAGTGATTTTCGCCGGTTCGTTATGGCTGACATTCCCGGCTTGATTGAAGGTGCCCACGATGGAGCGGGTCTTGGTTTTGAATTTCTAAGGCATATAGAAAGAACTACTATCCTGGCACACATCATTGATATAATGCCCACTGACGGCTCGGACCCAGCCGAGAATTATTATGCGATACACAGTGAACTCGCTCAATACAGCGAGGCCCTGGCTCAGAAACCAGAGTTTATTATCGCCAACAAGATTGACCTCGACCCGGATGAAAAAATGGTAAAAGAATTGAAACAAAAGCTGCAGCAACCAATTTACCCAATCTCAGCCGTTACCGGCGCCGGTATCAAACAATTGAGCGAACTATTGTGGCAAAAAGTCAAAGAAACAAAAACCACAGCGGAGCAATAAATTATGAACCTTATCGCCGTAGATATAGGCAATACAAATATCACTGTCGGGCTGTTCCTGAAAAACAAGGAAGAATATATAAAGTCGGTGCCGGGCAGCTCAAAAGCTAAGCTGACCGAACTATTCAAATCCGCCTGGGAAAAAATCCCGATTCTCAAAACCTCAAAAGAAAAAAGACGCGATGGCGTAATCGTCGTCAGCAGCGTCAAGCCTTCCTGGACCACACAGGTCAAACAAATCGCAAAACAGACCCTCGGCGAAAAAATATTGCTTATAGGCAAAGACATACCCTTCCCGATGGATTTGTCCGTCAAAGAAACCAACAAAATCGGCACCGACAGGATCCTTTCAGCCTCCGCCGCCTATGCCGTCGTCGAATCTGCGGTTGTGGTTGCTGATTTCGGCACCGCTGTCACCATTGACCTTGTCGATGATAGAGGTGTTTTTGTCGGCGGCGTTATCTTCCCGGGCTTTGAAATAAGCGCCGATGCCTTAAAACAAAACACCGCACAACTGCCAAAGGTAAAAATCAAACGCCCAAAGCTGCCTTTCGGCAAAAACACTACAGAGGCCATAAATTGCGGCCTCTATTACTCCGCCATCGGAACACTGGAGGAGGTAATCAGGCGATATGCCGAGAAAATTGGTACCTGGCCTCAAACCGTAATTACCGGCGCCGCCGCAGAACTCATAAAAGATGACTGCGATTTTATTGACTCCTACGTTCCAAACCTCGTCGTAAAAGGCATAGCCCTGGCATATCAGAAATATATCGAACAAAAGGAGTAAGCCGACTAATTATGAACACCTATGCTGCGGTAATGACCGGAAAAGGAGTTGGCGCAATATCAACAATTCAGCTTTTTGGTGACAATGCCGAGACTGTAATTGAAAAAATATTCATACCTGCCAACAATAAGCCGCTGGAATTAAAATCCGGCAAAATCCTCCTCGGTACTGTCAGCGACGGCACAAAAACAATCGACCATGTAACTATCGGCTGCGAAAGAGTCAATAATTTTGCCGTAAATTGCCACGGCAATCCCCTCATCGTCGCTGATATAATGCAGTTATTACAAACCTATGGCGCCGAACTGCTTAGCGCCGAAGAACTTCTGGCCAAAACTTTATCCGCGGAAAAATCCATTAACTCAGTTGCTGTCGAAGCTATATTAGCTCAGCCCAAAGCTAAAACAATCGAGGGTGCCAAAATTCTCGCAAATCAAATCGAGGCTGGACTGAATAAAAAAGCAAAACAGTGGCTTGAGAATATAGAAACAGTCGCCCTTGAGAAAATCAAAAGTGATGCCGAGCGTATACTTATAGACTCTCAAGTTGCAAGTTTGATTATTTATGGCTGTAAAACCGTTCTCGCAGGCCCGCCGAATACCGGTAAAAGTACACTCCTTAATTGCCTCTGTGGCCGGCAAAAAGCTATCGTTACCGACATTAAGGGCACAACCAGAGACTGGGTCAGTGCCGGATGCCAAATCGGCGCTCTGGCTTTAGAGATGTTCGATACAGCCGGCCTGGACGAGAGCCTCACCTCAGATACTGAAGGACTCGTCGAAAAAGATGCCCAGGAAAAAAGCATCCAGATTCTAAAGCAAGCTGACCTGGTTTTGTTGGTTCTTGATAACAGCAGGACAATAAGCCAGCTTGACGATACCATTCTCGAAAAAATCGCCGGTAAAAAAATCCTGACCGTATTAAACAAATCCGATTTGCCCGGGAAATTCAACACCAGGAAACTGCCTGAACAGCTTACAAACACCGTTCAGATAAGTGCAAAACTTGAAACCGGAATTGACCATCTACGAGAAAAAATCAGCCTCCTTACAGGCACAGCCGGTTTCGACTTACGAGCCGAAGTTTGCACAACCGCCCGCCAGAAAAACCTGTTAGAGCAATTGAAGCAAACCAAATCTACAAACCAGGCCGCCGCCATTATAACAGAGTTGTTAAACGGCAAACTTTGTGTATAATCTGCTTCTATGGCAATACAGAACGAGAAATTAACGCCGGCGATGAAGCAGTTTCACCACTTCAAGCAAAAGCACCCTGATGCGATACTGTTCTTTCGTATGGGCGATTTTTACGAGACCTTTTACGACGACGCCAAAACCTGCTCACGCGTTTGCGGCCTGACCTTAACCAGCCGAAGCAAAGGCAAAAATCCCATACCATTGGCCGGTGTACCATATCATGCCGTCGATGGATACCTGAAAAAAATGCTGCAGGCTGGTTACAAAGTAGCCGTTTGTGAGCAGGTCGAAGACCCGAAAACCGCAAAGGGCGTTGTAAAACGCGATGTCATCCGAATCGTCACGCCCGGTACGCTCACCGACGATATGCTCCTGGACGCCAAGAAAGAAAATTTCCTATGTGCGGTCAGTCTCGGGACAAACAGCACTGCAGCAATCAGCTGGGTCGATATCTCGACCGGACATTTTTTCGCTCAGCAATTGCCTGAAAAAAAACTGCTCGACGAACTGTTGCGTCTCTCACCTGCCGAGTGCCTCATTGCAGACAGACGCGGGGAACTGTTCGAAGCTGAGACAAGAAAACTGGCCAAAGATATTGAACAGTTGACCGGCACTGTTGTAACCGAAAGACCAGCCTGGTATTTCGACCCGTATCAGGCAAAGCAGCGCCTGCTGAAGCATTTCGGCAC